>JBKPEX010000096.1:0-2994 GCA_046728625.1 Thermoproteota archaeon | reverse complement strand
CTATAATGATAGGCTATAATTCTGCTAATTTTGCATGATAGTTCTGAGATACAATCTACTCAGATTGAGCAATTAACCATTTAATTTTTCCAATGATACTCAGATAGATTTCGATCAGCTCTGCTTTAAGTTTCTGTGTTGCAATATCTTGCTCATGTCTTATTTCATCAGATAGTATGAACACCTTTTTCTCAAATATATATAATGAAGGCTCTAAACTTTTTTGGGAGTGTTCTGCCATGTCAACAGACGCATTTTCATTGTTATTATCAGAAACTTCAGACGAGACCTCTTCCTGAGTTATATTTTGTTCGTTTCCGCAGTTGATGCAGATAATGTTTTCTCGAAATTTGATTTGAACTCCTTTACATTTATTACATTGTTCGCTAATAAGGGATCCACCTTTGAGAAGCAAAGCTCCGGCATCCTTTAAATCCAATAACTTTTCAAGGTTAGATATATAGCCCTCATCCATAAAAATATTGTACTATCGATCCGATATTAAATAATAACAAAATCATTTGAGCAATCCTATATATGATCTATATCTCGTCATCAAACAACTTACTTTTGGTTAGTTGAGATTACACTCTCTGCTGCAGTATAGTTGTGAATAGATCACTAACTTAAGGTGATCTATACATAAACGATAGTGTGTACATTCAATATCAGTCAATATGGTTAAAGTACAAGAGAATGCACATGCAACCTCATCGCTGCATTATGCACTAACAGATTCTCAATGCAATAAATGCGGAGAGCATCTGAAATGGGAAGCTAACTTTGAAAATATCAATTCACCAAAATACACAGCGAAGCATTGCAATTTGAATTATATGATAACCATAGATAGCGTCAAGGTACAATTATTCGGTGAATTTATGGCCCATGAAACTGTAGAAGCAGACTTGAAAACACAACCAACGCCAATCACTAAAACAAATCTAGTAGAAGGAGAAGAAAATGAATTACACGAGGAAAAACAGCAACAACAGCCAAACGCTTTGAGGTTAGCAGAGCTACTGAAGGATAAAGAAATAATGGAAAAGAAAGCAAAATTAGGCGATGGAAGAAATATTAATGCAGAAGACAGGTGAATGTACAAATGTATACGTCTTATGATACTATAAACAAGTAAACTACTATGACTTAAAAGGCAACGCATTTGTTATTTACAACCAGTATGTGCCTTCCATAAAGTCGATAAATGGATTGTATCGTAAGAAAGAGCAAAGTACGTATAAAAAGTGAGATAAATCAAGTACTGTAGTTATTAGAGAGTGTATGTAAATAGCTCTGGTTTCTTGTTAACGATATGAAACTCCCAAGCTTCCTAATACTCTGAATCAGAATTCAAAGTGATAGCGTATCCTTTAACTTATCTTTAGCATTTTTGATTGTAGAATTTACTTGGTTTCTGTATAATGTGAGACCTATTCTTTTGGCGTAAGGCTGTCCCTTTGCAAATGATTCAGTCATATTGCGAATAAATTCGGGGTCTACTTTCGGCGGCATTGGTGGTTCAAATGGATCGACGTAAACTTCAATAATCGCTGGATCTTTTTCCTTCATAGCCAGTTTTATAATTGGCTCAACTTCACTATGCTGCTTTATGGAGTAGCCTTTCCCTCCACAATTTTCTGCAAACTTTGCAAAATCTATTGGGGTAAATTCTACACCGAACTCTGGATTTCCCAGAAAGGCCATTTGCTCCCAACGGATCATTCCAAGTACATTGTTTTTTATAATGACCACTTTAATAGGCAAGTTATATTGTACTGCTGTAGCAAATTCACCCATAAGCATAGTAAATCCTCCATCGCCTACAAATGCTACGCACTGTCGTTCAGGATAGGCGATTTGTGCTGCTAAAGCGTAAGGTAGTCCACAACCCATGGATGCTAAGGTACCTGACAAAGAAAACTTCATTCCTTTTCTTATTTGTATAAATCTTGCAGCCCATATTGTATTGGTGCCACTGTCAACAGAAATTATCGCATTATCATTTAGTTCTTTAGAAACAGTTGCAGCAACGAATTGTGGTTTGATTGATCTTTCATTATTATCTTTGGTGTTTGCCTGTTCGTTAAGCAGTTCTGTCCATTTTTTCATTGCTTCTTGCTTGGATCCCAAGAAGTCCGGGGTTGATTTTTCTTTGTTTGTCAACAAAGGAATTAACGCTGAAAGTACGCGTTTTGAATCTCCGACCAAGCCTACCTGTGTAGGATATCGCAACCCTATTTTTTCAGCATTTATATCAATTTGAATTCCTCTTGCCTGTCCTGGCTTTGGTAAATAGTCAATATAGGGAAAAGATGTGCCGACCATCAATAACGTATCCGCTTCATTCATTGCATCGACAGTCGGTTCAGTACCCAACAGGCCAATACCTCCTATACTATTAGGGTGATTATCGGGAATTACCGCTTTCCCTAAAAGCGCTTTAGCAACCGGCGCCCTAATCTTCTTAGCGACTTCAATTACTTCTTCCCCTGCATTTAGCGCTCCTTGACCAACAAGGATTACTACTTTGTCACCTGAATTGATAACCTCAGCTGCCTCTTTTATTAACCGAGCATCTGGTAAAGAGGCAAGATTGGCAAAAGTGTCGGATGTGTGACTGGCTTCTTTATGTTTAGAGTATTTGCCTTGTAATTTTCTTTCCTGCAAGTCGATTGGGATTGTTAAATGGCTAACTCCTCTACGTGCAAGAGCAGTTCTGCATGCAATATCAACTGCCATCTCTGCCTGCTCTGGGGCTATTATCATATTGTTATAGACTGCTACATCTGAAAATAGTTGTAATAAGTTTACATCCTGCTGATAACCAGAGCCTATCATATCTGAATAGGTGCTTCCTGTAATGGCAATTATAGGTATGTTGTCAGCTTTAGCATCATACAATCCATTCAGCAAATGTATTGCGCCTGGTCCGGAGGTAGCAACACAGGCTCCTAGTTTTCCTGTATATTTTGAATATGCAGATGCCATAAA
>JBKPEX010000207.1:0-2086 GCA_046728625.1 Thermoproteota archaeon | reverse complement strand
GTTATGTAACCTTAAGTTAATGATTTTATTGAATATGTACGCTTATGTGTACAGATATTAAAATTGTAATTTGTTTAAAAGGTTCATATTATGATAATATATATTTCTTGTCAAATTAAAGTTTATATTAAATACATGTTTTTTATAATATTTATTTTTTATTATGATTATCTACTACTTACATTAATCCCTGTTCAAAAATTATAAGGTTTTTTATATTTCCTCTTAAGCATTCTTGACATATAAAATGACAGATAGATCAACCCTGTTACTAATTGGTATGTTACTGTCCATCGCAGCGTTGGCTTCTACTACAGCAGTCAATAACGCACTTGCCTACACGCAGAGTGATCCTGCGGTAAAGTTTAGCTGCTTTAAGCATCAAGGCGTATCCGATGATAGCCCCAACGGTAACAAAACACAGCCTTTGTTGGTAGATAAAGACGGAAACGTTACTCCTTGTGATATAAACAACGGAGATAACGCTTGGATGTTAACGTCTTCCGCTTTAGTCTTGATGATGACCCCTGGTGGCCTAGCTATTTTCTACTCAGGATTATCGAGACAAAAGAACGCAGTGAATACTCTACACATGGTCTTTATCACGACTGGTATAATAGGAGTACAGTGGGCGTTGTTCGGATACAGCCTCGCCTTTGGCCCAGATGCGATGGGAAACGGCTTTATTGGCACCTTAGATTGGGTCGGTCTAAACAACGTTTTGCACGATGTGCCATCAGATGTATACGGTGGATTAGCCGGTCCAACAATTCCTCATCAAACGTATATGGCTTTCCAGATGATGTTTGCGATCATTACACCAGCATTGATAGTAGCAGCTTTAGCTGAACGAATGAAGTTTAGTGCATTTGTAATTTTTATAATACTTTGGGCTACCTTTGTCTATGACTTCTGCGCCCATTGGACATGGTCATTAGGTGCCGGCGGTACCCACGTTGGTTGGACTGGAGCGTTGCCATCTCTTGACTTTGCTGGAGGGACTGTCATCCATATTACGTCTGGATGGTCGGGATTAGTCATAGCTCTGATGCTGGGTCGTAGGCTGGGCTATGGAAAGATCCCAATGGAGCCTCATAACATCTCTCTAATAGTCCTTGGCGCAGCGCTACTATGGGTCGGATGGTTTGGTTTCAATGCAGGCTCTGCTGGCGCAGCTCAAACTAATGCGACAAGTGCCTTTGTTGCAACCCAAATAGCGACATCGATGGCTGCAGTTACATGGGCCTTAATTTCGTGGGGGCATACAGGAAGGCCTTCGACAGTAGGGGCAGCTTCAGGTGCAGTAGCAGGTCTCGTGGCCATAACTCCAGCCTCAGGCTATGTGGGACCTATGGCATCGGTAATTATAGGTATCGTGGCGTCCATCGCGTGTTATGCAGCCGTTATGTTTAAAAATCAGCGAAAGTGGGACGACGCCCTTGATACTTGGGGAGTGCACGGCATCGGAGGTCTTGTAGGTGCATTACTTACCGGAATATTTGCGCAGAAGATATATACTCCCATAGCAGACGGGCTGGCATTTGGAAATCCACAACAACTTCTTAATAATGCAATAGGGGCATTTGCTTCACTTGCGTGGGCGATGGGTATTACTGCGGCTATAATTAAAATCATGGATGCTGTATGGCCAAGTGGCATTAGAGTTACTCCTAAGGAAGAAGAGATTGGACTTGACTTATCTCAGCATGGTGAAAGAGCATATGTAACCGAGTAAGACTATCTTTTTTCTTTTTTTCTTTTTTTAGACTATTTGAACGAGTATAATGGACTTGACCTTATAGGTAAATCGTTAATATCTAAAGTGGGTTGAACAAAGAACCAAGAAATCTACCTATAACCCATTATGAACAAGCCGCTGAGAGGTATGTAGATTGCAGTTGTCTTGTTGCCTTTACTTGCAGATTGTAGAATCGACTGTATTAGGGACCCCAGTAATTCCATTTTTGCCAACATTGGACAATTCGTAGTTTAAGCTCTTACTAATAAAAGATACAGATAGCTATTTAGGCAATTTATTATCATATAATTGATGGCCGATACAAAAGTTAGCACTGTTCGTCTGAGT
>JBKPEX010000235.1:0-1374 GCA_046728625.1 Thermoproteota archaeon | reverse complement strand
TTTCTCTGATGCTGATTTTAATTCGAACCCATCTTTCCGGATAGCTAAGATGGTTTTTGATTGTTATAGATTTTCATTACAGGATGCAAAAGATAACTAGCATGTAGCAACCAAGGCCAATCTTACAATACCGGTACTTGTCCTAGCTGGTGAATTACCTATTCGAAGAATGTATCACCATCGAAAAATGAATTATGATGCTTTGAATGCGTGTCATTAGGAGTATGATTGCGATGTCGGCTGTTATCGTGGTTATCTGCTCCATCGGGTTCATGCTGCTTTGAATGATTTTTTGTATTAGAGTCATCAGAATGTTTTTTTGTGGTTTTGTGATTTTCCTTAACACCATTGTTGTCAAAAGGTTTACCGTCTTCCTTTACTACAGGATTATCGCTCAGGTTTGTGGTTGTAGGAACAGTTGAGACGCTAGTAGATATGGCTCGTCTAGGTATAATTGTAGTATTCGCTTTGCCAGCATCCATTATATGGGTAGACAGAGTAAAAGGCTTACCAGTTTGATTCGTTGCTACTATTCTTTCTCTGTAAACAGTGTCTTTAGAGGAGGAATTACCAGAATCTGCCTTATTCTTAACAGTATTGGCCGTTAAGGAAGATGACGGTGATGTCTCTTGAGTATTTACGATATTTCTAGGTGTAGTGTTAGAAGTTGCACCAGTAATATTTACAGAATACCACTTTGCTAAACTAGTGCCACTATTATCTACGCAAGTTAGTTTTGAAGTGATCTCATTTCTTCCTAGTTGAATAAGATGATATTTTGAACTATAAGTAAATTTCCATGTCGAGTAATCGTTTGCTCCCCGTGCACCAGTAGCAATAGAATTCTGATATGGTTTTAAATCATTCAGATCTACTAGGACTTTGCAATTAGTGGTGACATTATCTGAAGATGTACCCATTACAGTAAGAACCCCTGGATTGACCGTTTGACCAGCCTTCGGTGATAGGATTTTTACGCTTAATTCTTTAGAAGGTTGAGCTGCATTAATAGGTGTAGAGCAAAGTATCGAAGAAATCAGTAATGATATCAGCACAATAGGAATGAAAGATAATATCCAAATAAACGAAGCCATAACTACAATGAATTATGCTATTTACCTTATAGCATTTTTAATTCTTAACTGGATAAAATTTTTCTACTAAATAACAGTAATTGAATATCAAAGAATCCTTTTGGGTAGATATTTTTCTACCGAATCTTCTTAAATTAATACATTATGGAATGATAGAGATTTATATCATCGCCGCCAAGATCCACAACTCCGATCACTGGTTTGATTTCTCTCAATACTTGAAGTGCAAAATAGACCCATCTAATTTGTGTAACATTCAATGATATAGTTAACTGAGAAC
>JBKPEX010000090.1:0-3855 GCA_046728625.1 Thermoproteota archaeon | reverse complement strand
ATCTTCTTGCTTGTAGTTCTAGATAGCGTAAATCTCTGCTAATAGTAGCTGGCTTATCTGTAATCTCCTAGATATATTTGATTGAGTATAACCATGGCTTGCGGTATGACTCGCCTTCCAAAATTAGACTGTTAGACATGCAATTGTAGAAGGAAAACTACTATAAATAATGAGTATATACTAACTAGATTTATGTTACTAATTAGTATTATTCGAAATCTATTAGATAGAGTAACAACAGATCTTAATCCGTTTAATTATCTATTATCTTCTACTTATTTTGATTGATGCATTAACTAATTTCATGATATCTTCAAATGATGCATTCTTCATAACTAAGGCATCCATACTGCTGAACTCATAGCGGCTTGTATTATCGAGTGCAGAACCTCCTACTATCACAGGTAATTTATTGTTGTACTTTAATCGAATTTGTTTAATAAGTCTCCCAGCTGGTTTGATATTCTCTGCAAGAGTTATAGAAATAAAGATAATGTCAGGTAGCAAGTTGTGTATGTAGTCAAGTATAAATCCTGTAGGTACTGACGTCGAGATGTTATATACCTTAAATCCTTTGCTTAATAGAAGTGATTCTATTATATTACAGGCCAAACCGTGCAGCTCGCCTTCTGGAGTACAAATTACTATTTTATATTGAGAGGCTCCTTTGGCTATTCTGGCTCTTGTTATTTGCTCATTTATTATCTTAATCAGACTAAGCGCAGTATTAGTGCTGGCATGTTCAGTCGCAACATCTAACTTTTCTTGACTCCATAAGTCTCCTATCTTGTACATCACGGGTTTTAACAGTTTATCATAAAATTCAACTAAACCAAACAACCTTGAATATTTTTGAAAGAGACTAACAAGACTATTAACATTACAATCAGTTAATTGACTAAACATTTCTTCTTGAATTTTCGAGATCAGCATTTTCTTCTCCTCTTGGTTAGAACTAAACGCAGAGATAAATGTCAGAATCTTGGATTCACTTCTATATTGTTCTGGTATATCTTCAATTGCCACATCTGACGCTTTACCAAGATATTTTATGGTTTGCTGTCTGGACATATTTTTTCTATGATCCCATATACTTTGTACTAGGTATGCATAATCAATTCCCTTTACTTTCTTATTTCTTATATATACCATTTTTGAGGGCGACTACACTAATCCCATATACCTTTATCTATATCATATATTAGATTAGTGAAACTATTACTAATGCTAACTACTGAATTTTTAGTATCTACCATAGTAAGAATCTATGCTTTTGTAGTAGTAGCAGCAATCTTACCTTTCGTAAACGCACCGATCTCAGTCATTCTCCCAGAAATAAAGCCGGCTAATGCACCGTATATCAGATGAAATACAAACGATCCCCCTATAATAATAGGGTACAAGCCTTGGAAGTGGCTAGCTATGTTATATATATATTGATTAGGTGCTGAAAATGCAAATGAATCAAGTTTTGGTTGTATTCCAAATGTTGCAAGTGGAACAAATAATACTATCCATAATGCTAAACCAACAATCATCCCTTTGACTATTCCTTCTCTGGAGGTATAAGGTGAAATCTTTGACCAGAATAAAGATATTTGTCCAAATATGTTGCCTGCAATTAGTCCCGTCAATACATGTAATATGAAGCCTATGTACTGTGCTGATCCAGGATCATTAAAT
The DNA here is from genome assembly GCA_046728625.1 of Thermoproteota archaeon. GTDB lineage: Archaea > Thermoproteota > Nitrososphaeria > Nitrososphaerales > Nitrososphaeraceae > DASQQB01. The sequence goes on along the minus strand of JBKPEX010000090.1, from coordinate 2,172 downwards.
CCTAGTGATATTCCTATTACGGCAAAAAAAGTACCTGGAGAAGTACCTGATATGATGTCTACCAAAATAAGAAGACCAGAAATAGCCCATGCACTAATAAAACCTGCAAGCGAGCAGTAGATTATAAACGTCATTCGGTGAGGTTTTTCCATTTCCATATATTCAGTCAAGTAAACTAGTATAAAAACAAGTGCCTATCAATACATATAGTGCCTAACTTTATATTATATTCCGTGAATTCTTATCTTGTGATAAACATTGTGTGATGCTGCTACAACAGATATTGCAATGCCGACACCAATAAAGTTTCTTATAGACATTGTCATATCAGGAGCTGTAGCGATCAAGGAATTACCCCCTAGGGTATGTATGTTATCAATGAGCCAAAAAGTAAGGGTTATCCATCCAATAACACCTGCAGTTATCGCCCCAAGCTTCGCTCCATTAAAGACGAAAAATAGGGAAAATGCAATAGAAAGATACCACAATCCACTTAAAATAAGCCAACCAATTTGGAATACCTCAGCTCTTGCATCAAGCATATAATATGTCAAGCCGATAGCAGACATTGCAAACAATGAGATGATAAGTACTTTGTTGTTTAGTGAATGAGATGTTCGCTCTCGCCCTATGACACTTTTTTTTACTTGCTCTTCCGCCTCTGCTGCTTTTATCGACTCTTCGAAGTTTTTTAACCTAATAGGAATTATTCTTTTTATCGAATCATCTGTTACTGTGGCCTCGTGTTTTAGGCTGTCTATCAAAGGTCTTACTAATGACGCCTTTGCAGGGGTAATAAGATCAACCCAATAAGAAGATAGTCTTGGAGTGAGGAAAGGTATTATTAATATTCTTAAAGACCTGTTTAACATTTTTGCATATCGCTTCATCATGTCTACGTAGCTAAGTACGTCTGGACCTCCAATGTCAAAATCTCTATCTTCAGTTTCTTTTACATTAATTGAATTAACCAGATATTCAACTACATCGTCTACAGATATCGGCTGGGACTTGGTTAATACCCATTTGGGACAGACCATTACAGGCAATCTCTTGACTAGATACTGCAACATCTGAAATGATCCACCTCCTTGTCCTAAGATGACTGCTGCACGGAATATCGTAACCTTTGCAGAAGATGTTTTTAATATTTCGCCCACTTGTTTTCTACTACGCATGTGTTCAGATAACTTGTCAGAATCCTCTTTTCCATTTTCCTGATGAATTAAGCCACTCAAATATATGATCCTCTTAACTCCACATTCTGTGGCGGCCTTGGCAAAGTTTTGTGCAGCCATTCTGTCTCTTTGTGAAAATTTTTTCCATTCTTTAGAAGATCCTTCCATTGAGTGTATTAGGTAGAATGCAATATCAACTCCGCTCATGGATTTGGCAAGTTGAGTATAATCATTAACATCCGCCGCAACTATTTTGATAGCCTTATTATTGACCCCGCCAAAACGGCCTTTCAAAGATTCTTTATTGCGTGTTAAGCATAATATTTCGTAATTATATTTAGGCAGCGCAGAAGAAAAAAGTGATAACAACCTGAGTATTACCCGGCTTCCGATGAAGCCACTTGCTCCTGTAACCAATATTTTTAAGTCGGTTTCTTTTGGCTTTCTACCAGCAACGTCACGCTGAGGATTATGATGTTGCATCATTTTTCTTATCTTCTTGCTTCAGTTGTAAGATCATGTCTATAGGAAGGTCCTTTGCTAATGCCAAAAGCACGTCATCATCATTAATATATACTTGGATAATATCACCTTGTCCTATCTCTAGCCTTGATATCAAAGCGATGGTATCTCCCTCATGTCTAGTGAAAGAAATTGCTGCCTGATTAAACTCTTTAATATTCGAGAAATCTGGTGGAAGAATTATTGACTGATCGTTAGCTTGTTGAATATTAATTGAATAAGACACACCATCGGCAATACCAGCAGTCCCATGAATATAACTTTCACCCAAATATAGTTGTAATGTAAATCTGATTTCTTGCACCATTTTCCTTTTTTTATTATGTTATCTTAGTATATTTAAATAATGCCAAATATGATTACATAGTGCTAACTTACTAAAAGCAAGAATATTTGACTATAGAATTGTCAAAGCCCTCGTATGAACAGAACGCAATGTAATAAGATAAAAAGATAAAAAATTAATTTATTC
>JBKPEX010000200.1:0-7613 GCA_046728625.1 Thermoproteota archaeon | reverse complement strand
AACCTGAAGAATTGATTGGACAAGTATTGATAGTTTGTACTAATCTAGAGCCACGAAAAATTGGAAATGTCATTTCAAATGGAATGTTACTTGCAGCTGATGGTCAGAACGGAAAACCATTGTTCCTCACCGTCATCGGAGATATTTTACCAGGTGCAAGCATCCATTGAATATGAGATAATTATTAGTCCACATCAGATCTGAATCTAAACAGTTCTTTTTGATTTTGGACATCTTCTAAAATTGCTTCATATTGTTTATCAAGCGCTTTTGTATCTAACTTGATATTCTCAATTTTTGTAAATGCATTTACAATGCTTTTTGCTGCTAAAGGCTGAGCGATTGTTGTTTCGGATATTTCACCGAATAATCCAATTGAGTCGATATTTCTATCTCCAGCAAGTCCTAGTATTAATCCATTAAACCATGTTATACAATTGATCTCATTTCCTATAAAATCAATATTTGATTTTGCCAATATTCTTTTTAACTCTATTCTGCTGACAACTCCACATACTCTGGGTGCACCAGTCAGTTGTTCACGTAAATAGCCGCCGGCAGAGTATACACGATCTACCTTTCCAATAGTTTGTACATAGTCAAGAAGAAGACTGCATAACTTATAAAGCTCTGACGGTTCTTGCGGCTGTGAAACTCCTGTGAAAATTAGCAATCTATTTGATTTGCTATAGTAAATCTGGTATGTTTCTACTACACTTTTTACTATGCCATTGCAATTGGAAACCCAAGGCTTTTCAGTAGATACTATTTCTGCTATATATTCCGTTCTCAAATTTTGAGATAAATATGAAGATACTATTCCTCCAACTTTTCCCATATCTGGTAATGATGCAAACACGGAGAGCTGCTCTACCTTCAAGTCCTTAAAGATATTCAATTTCATCTTTGTTTTCTCATTCCATTTATTTTTTCTATAAATGCCAATATCGCGGTATAATCTTGCTCGGAAAATCCACTATTATTTGCTGCTCTATATATTTGCTGAGTCAATGAAGTAAGCGGTATAGAGATGCCCGAATATTGTGCAGTACTTATTGCCAAGTCCAGATCTTTGAGCATATTTTTAAGATGGAAAGTTGGTACAAAATTATTTTCTATCATCCTAGACCCTTTTTTTTCGCTTATTCCTGTCTTAAAATAGGTATGATTTAAAATTTTGATAAAAATCTTAGGATCTATTCCGGAACCTTCAACCAAAGCAATCCCTTCTGATAATGCAGTAGCAATTAGTGCAATATTTAGATTCAAAGCTAATTTAACAGTATTTGCCAAGCCGTCATTCTCACCAATATAAAATATAGCTTTTGATATATTTTTGATAACTGATTTTGATCGGCGAAAAGCTGTCTTATTTCCTGAGACTATGGGTATCAGCTCGCCTCTTTCTGCCGATGTCGTTCCTCCCATTACCGGCATACCAAGCATCTCAATTTTCTTTTTTCTAAATAGCTGTGCGCAATACCTTGACTCTAGTGCTGAAACGGTAGATGAATCTGCTACTATAAGATGATTATTATTCGATTCAATGATTCCTCGTTTGCCAAAACTTATTTCTTTCACTGCGTCAAAGTTTGTAACACATATTATGATAAAGTCAGAATTGTCGGCAAGTTCCGCAGGATATGTAGCTACCTTCACACCCATTCTTGCAAAACGTTTAGTTTTAGCACTATCACGATTGTAAACACCAATGTTATGACCAGTATCAATCAATCTGCCTGCTAATCTAGATCCCATTAATCCAAGGCCGATTATGCCGATCCTCATACAAGTCGGTAAATTCATACATGGATAAAAATTATATCCTTCATTTTCTATTTTTTACTATATATACATGATACAGTATTGTTTTCGAAATTCTGAAAGGAATTCTTTTTAATGCTAGAAACGAATTCAAAATGTGTATAAAAAGAATATTATAAACACAAACTAGCTTGCATATTGACAGTAATGCTTATCCGAAAAGTATGCTATAAAGAAGATAAATAAATTAGAAGGTTCTATGCTTATGTATTTTTCCAAGTCTTTCCATTAGATCTTTTATCTGTTCATGTGAGGGATTAGCTGCTCTGATGATGTCTAGATCTACATTTAGTTTTTGAAGCTCAGAATAAATTTCTTTGTCTTCTATAGTATCTATTAGCATATTGATGCTGAAGGGTTTTTGCATAAGTTCTACTACTTGTTTTAACCTTTTTATTGCATTGATTAGGGTTTCCTTTACATATGCAGAAGCGAAAATTATTCTTTGATGTATATTTACTGCCAAGATTTCTTCTGCTACTTCCATGCCATTTATCTTTGGCATTTTATGATCAAGTATAACCACATCAAATGGTAATATATGTCCTGAAACATATGTTCCCAGCAACAAGCGTTGTGACTCCTCATGATAAATTTCGAGACAATCTTCCCCATTACTTGCAAGTGTAACCTCATGATTTCTACCTTCTAATGCTTTTTTGTATAGTAACGCAATATCGCTTTCGTCTTCACCCACAAGTATCTTCATAGGGTTGGCGTTATTGACAAGATTCGACAATATTATCTCTCTTGTTTTCAACTTCTTTCTGCATCATACAAAAATAGGAAAATACAACATCGACTAGGCATAGTAAATTAAATTCCCTACTATTCACAACAATCATTTAGGAGTAGATCTATTAAAATAAAATTGTTCTAATCTATTCGAGTAGATTAATTAATAAAAAATTATAATCCCACTTTCTTTACTTTGACTAACTGGTAAATAACATTTCCTCGTCTATACTTTCAAGGCATTGTGAAAGGAGATCACGACTTCTTTTCATAAGCCATGCTGGAAATTCGTCAATCGTAAATACATATTGTTGATGAAAGATGGGCTGAATAAATCCTCCATGAGTAAATACCTGTACAATAGCATATTTTTCATTAACTGTGCTGACTTCTTCTTCGACAAAAGAGTTGGCTTCCTCTATTGTGTTTCTGTATAATACAAAAGGCTTGCCTGTTTTTCCAACAGCAATGGACATCTTTTGGAGTTTATTTCTTAATAGATCAATTAACCATTCATCTAAGGTTATCTGCTTTTCATCAACTGCTAGTTGCTGAATATTATTGTAATTATTGTTGTTATCAGCCAAAATCTATTTTATATCCTAGACAATTTTATTTATATAACTATGACAATAATTATTGACTCTAGCTAAACGATAGTTGCAGTAATAATATTGTATTTAGATGTGAATTTAATTACATACTCGAGTCAGAATCCATTCTTAGAATTTGAGAAATACATGTGATATATTTCTAGTTATTACTGCTGCATAATCTGATAAAAGCACAACTAAAGGATCCGCTCTGACACTCCCCTTCATGAACGGGAATAATAATATAGTCCCCATTATATTTTGGAATCTATCAATTTAATATACGGAAATATTTATTCTCCTACCGTCTATATCTATTGACTTGTAATCTATTTTATCTAAGATTTCTTTTGACAATACTACTGAATTAACTCTAACAAGATATGCTAACTCATCCTTCATTGCAGACAAAGCATGTATTTCATCTTCTTCTAGATTCGCAATAAATGCGGATGAAAGTACATCTGTAGGACTGTAATGTCTTTCCTTTCTAAGCTGTTGTAGATTTCTTGCAAGATCCCGTAGCAGACCTTTTATAATCAGGTCCTGATCGCGTTTTGTTGTGATGAATACCAGCGTGTCGTCTTTCTCTGCCATCACATATTCTTGTGTAGTCTTGTATGACAATTCTATGTCGGGTGAAGATATTTCTATGTTTCCTCCTTCATATGAAAGATGATATGTGTGATTGGAATACAAGGTGGTTAGTAATTCCAGTTTATCAATTTTTTCGAATGCTCGGACTACTTTTTCAATATCCGCCTTTACTTTGGATGCAATATGTTTTTTTACCAGTCTAACAATTGGAACAACTGGGAGTTTTTTTTCTACTAGACTTAACATTTTTTCTAATTCAGTTTTGTCATTTATCACAATGATGTCATATTTTTCAACATTTAGCTGAACTCGTAGGATCTCTAAAATTTTTTCCATAGAAGTGAGCCTTGAGTCAGATAAGCAAATTAAAGCCTTTTTTATTGGCCATCTCCTTTTAATACGAGCTTTCATCCTAGCAGCATTTGCAAGTGAAACAATTTCCCTTGATCTGTCTATTGCTTCTTCGAGTTGGATATTAACAAGATCGCCATTAAACTTTGGCCATCTCTCTAGCAAAATGCTTTTTCTATTTGCAAAGCAAGTTAAGTAGAGATATTCTGTAATGAAAGGCGACAAAGGATGAAGCATTATATCTATTTGCTTCAGGGTATGGCCCAATATTGAATAGATCGAGAGTCTGTGGTTTAGATATTCTATACTATCATCCCAGATGTCGCTTCTGATAAGTGGAATATACGTTTGACTTATATGATTGATTATAAACTCTTCAATAGCTTTAGCGCCTTGGTTAAATCTACATCTTTCAAAGTCCATAGAGACGTCTCTAACCAAGGTTTGTAGTTTGGATAAAAGCCATTCTTCTGTTATACCAAGCAAGTTATTGCGTAAAATCCATTCTACAGAGTGTTTTTCTTGTTCAAATTTATCAAACGCACTGTTTTGTTTAAAGTAAACATGCATATTATACAGAGTGTTTATAATTTGATAAGGCCTAGACATCATTTCATTAAGGCTAAAGTTTAACGACTCTATAGGTGATGACTTCCAAATAAAATAAAATCTAACTAAATCAACTGAGTTGTCTCCAAGCAACTTTTGAGCATCTATAACATTTCCAATACTTTTGCTCATTTTGTTACCATTTTCATCCAGTACGTGACCTTGGAAAAGAAAGGACTGAAATGGTGCACCAGCAGTACTTTGTTTCAATATAATGTTCTCCATTAATAGAGTATACGCCCATCCTCTTGTTTGATCAATACCTTCAGTCAGAAAAGTAGCCGGTATTAAATTCTGATACTCATCATCTGTGAGCGAAGCGTAAGGCGCCCCCCCACTATTATGCCAAGTGTCTAGAACAAAAGGTTCCCTTTGCATATTTTCTCCACATCTTTGACATTTTATTTCAATCCTATCAAGCATCGGACGGTGCAATTCAAAATTAGGACCATCTGGAAGATCTATTGCTTTATCTATGATCTCATTTCTTGAAAAAAGGGCTTCTTTATATTTGCATTTTCCACAAGACCAAATTGGAATTGGGGTGCCCCATATGCGCTCCCTTGAAATGCACCATGGCACCTTCTCTTTGATAATTAGTAAGAACCTATTTTTTGGAGATTCGAAGAAATATTCTACTCTTTGTGCAGCCTCGAATGGTTCATCTTCAAGTTTTTCAATCATATAAAAATATTCTCTACGTGCAAGCCAAATTATTTTATGGTGAGAGCGCCAACATGTCGGGTATTGATGCTTTATTCTACCTACGTTTACGTACGCACCAGAATTTTTCATATTTTCTACAACTTTGGAATCAGCATCACGTACATACAGATCTCTGAATATACCAGCTTTTTCTGTAAAAATGACTCTATCATCTATTGGAACAAAGATTGGCATATTCCTCCTTACTGCAATTTCAAAATCTTCTTCTCCGTTAGCAGGTGACAAATGCACAATTCCGCTGCCAGTTGTAATATCTACAAATTGTTCAGCTACAACAAAGTGGATTGATCCTGACTCTGCCAAACTTTTTAGCCCAGGTATTAGATGCAGTAAAGGATGAATGTAATACTTGCCTTCGAGATCCTTGCCTACAATTGTCTTTTCAGCTATACATTTATTGTCTAACCGTAGCTCTTTCATTAAATCGTGTAGTCGATTCTCACAAATTATCCATTTTTCTTCGTTAACACTTACATAAACATAATTAGCTGATGGATTAACGCCTATCATTTCATCTGTAATAACTGTAAATGGCATGGTTGTCCAGACTAATAAAAAGGCATTTTCATCCGCCAACCTTACCTTATAATAAAATGAAGGATCTTCAACAAGTTCATATCCTTGATTAACTTCAGCATTGCTAAGAGAGGTCTGGCACGAAGGACAATAAGCAACTACTCTGAACCATTCTTTTAATATTCCATTCTCCCAAGCTTTTCTTATATATTGCCATTCTCTTTCAATATACTCATCATGAAATGTCCAGTACGCCTTTTCATAATTAAACGACATGCCAAGAAGTTTATCAGTTTTAATCCAGCTCTCATTATACCTATAGATCAATTTTTTGCACGTTTCCACAATTTTTTCTATTCCAACTTTTTTAATATTCTCAGACTTGCTTCCGGTTAATCCCAATTCTTTTTCTGCTTGTAACTCTATTGGTAGCCCTTGTGTATCCCATCCTGCTCTGAAGGTTACCTTTTTCTTATTCAAAACGTTGAACCTATACCAAAGATCCTTAATTATGCGTCCTCGCAAATGTCCAGCATGGGGTTCGCCGTTCATTGTTGGAGGACCATCAATGTAGCTGACTGATTCCGTATCATCAAAAAATTCATTTTCTAGAAGCGTTTTGAGACTTATGTTACTTTCATAAAGTTTAATCTGGTTTTCAATTGATTTAGCATCAAATTTTCCATTAAGATCCATTCCTACGAGAGGAACCTCTACCCTGCGTTTAAATTTTTGGTTTATCTTTCGCAATACAATGCTATCCATATGTGGTAGATTTATTGCGTTCATCTCTTGTTCTTTTTATTATGTCCCTCTAGTTTTTACACGTAAATAATTAACTCAATGTGCTGACAGTTAATACATAGGAAATGGGCTTATATGCTAACAGAACCATATATAGCAATACTTATAATTAACTATCATTAACCTAAACGAAATGTCTGCAAACACAGAAACAAGGATGCAGAAAAAAAGCCTAAGTACTCCTGATGAAGTACGAACTTTTGATAAAGGTAGAATAGAAATCGTAAACGTTGGTGATGTGGTGATTGGAAGAAGTACTTTTGAGCCAGGATGGAGTTGGGAGAAATGTGTTAAACCTATCGTCAAAACAAATAGTTGCCAAGCGCCACATACAGGATATATTACTTCAGGAAGAATGAAAGTTGTAATGGATGATGGGACAGAAATAGAAGGTGGACCTGGTGATGCTGCTACAATTCCTCCAGGACATAATGCATGGGTGGTTGGTAATGAACCCTGTGTAATGATTGACTTTACAGGCGCAAAGGATTATGCTAAAAAGAGTTAGACTGTAAATACTGTAGCATTATCTCAAGAGACTCTACTTTATAAGTTTGGGATAGTAGCCAATATATCACTTTTAATGTAATAATAAGGCCATGATTAAAGGTTCAGCTGGAAAAGGTTCACCTTTATCATTAATTGCAACAGAATATTTGTAGCATTCATTTAACATCTTTTTGAATAGGTTTCTGTCGTCTTCAGCAGGTAAACTGTCTGCAAATCCGGTCCACGATTCTATTTCTTTTGTGAGGATATCATTTTGTGGGAATAAGCTCAACTGATAAAGCAAACTCCTACTATTATTGGCTTCGTTACCATAACACATATTGTTAGCTAGAGTCTCTAGCAAAGCGT
>JBKPEX010000147.1:0-2726 GCA_046728625.1 Thermoproteota archaeon | reverse complement strand
AATCAATAGCCTTTAGTGCGGAACTAATCCTAGGATTTTTTGTTCTGTTTGAAACCATTTTGAATAGTATGTGAATGTTTACAAGAGTTTATGTAATAATGCCTAATTTTTTTGTTGCTGGTCCAATATCCGGCGTAGTTTTTCGATGTGGTGGGGTGTGGTTCCACAGCAACCGCCTATTATGCGGACACGTTCATATTTGTTAATAAATTCTTCGAGTTTATTTGCCATCGGTTCTGGTCCCATTTTATATACGGCTTTCCCCTCCTGATTTTCAGGCATACCTGCGTTTGGAACTACAAGTAGAGGGATATCGTTTTGCTCATTTAACCATATCACGCTCGGAGTCATTTCCTCGGGGCCTGTTGAACAATTCAGCCCAAAAACATCGATGCCCATATCACTTATAGTGGTGTATGCGGCCTGGATGGTGGTTCCAAGAAGCATTTTCCCATACTTATCCAATGTAACATTTGCTATGATAGGCACATCTGTTGCATTCAGAGTTGTCATAGCTTCATGAATTGCTTCAATGGCAATTTTGACCTCCAATATGTCTTGACCAGTCTCGATTAGTAAAGCATCGACTCCTCCTAAGATCAAACCCTCCGCCTGAGTTTTAAATGCGTCTTGTATATCATCTAGAGATTTGTTGCCTAAATCTGGATCTGACGAACTAGGAAGATAACCTGATGGGCCCATCGATCCTATGACGTAAGTTTGTTTGTCACCGAATTCCTTAGTGACTTTTCTAGCTAACTGAGCTGCCATTTTATTAAATTCGACAGTTTTTTCAGCGTAGCCATATTCTTGCAGCTTTATTTTGTTCGAGCCAAAAGTGTTTGTCTCTATACAGTCGGCACCCGCGACTAAATAACTCCTGTGGATCTGTTCAATCCAGCCCGCTCTGCTTATTGTTAGACCGTCATTGAATCCATTTTTTTGGTCAGGGAAATCTTCTGGCTGTGGATTCAGTCTTTGGATTTCCGTTCCCATTGCACCGTCGAATAAAAGGACGCGTTTTTCGAGTGCTTTAACGATCGGTTCAGTCAAAGTAAAATAATATACCTAACGCAGACAGTCAATTAATACTTTCGTTGTACATTAGTACATTATAACTGAATGGAGCTTCAAATAGATTAGGCCTTAATAGCTTTCGGATTCGCAAAATATTCCAAATACAGACCTTAAGTAGATCCATTGTGATATATTATGGATATTTGGGTCATATGGTCTCATCTATCCGCTAGCTATAATGCTCACTATTCTATATAGTCGGCTAATTCATATAAGGTTAAAAATATCCGCTTTGATTGGGTCCATAGTTCAGCTTGGATAGAATGGCTGCCTGCGGAGCAGTCGGTCGAGGGTTCGAGTCCCCCTGGACCCGTATTAATCGGAACATTAAGATGAGCATCAGCAGCTATAGTTGGCATTCTATCGTGATAAATGTGGATCTTCATGCTTTATCACATAGTTTATGTCTCTAAAAGAATGTTATCTTTTAAGCACTACCTAGGTCTAATCAGAACCTACATAATCCCTCAGGAATTTGCATATATTTCTTATAGTTACTTCTGTAACCCCGGCGGCCTCGGCTAACTGCATCTGCGTGACGTCATCCCTAGAGCTATCACTTTTCAGGTAAATCAGAGATGCTGCAAAGCCCATGGGATTTTTGCCGGCTGAGATTATCAGTTTATCCTTAGCAATGCTGTTCATTGTTCTGATTGCTTTGCTCTTAGTTTTATTACTAATCCTCACTCTATTTGAAATCCTAATAATGCAATTCAGAGGGTCCACAATTGGAATTTTGATATTGAGTTCCAATAGAAGTAATCTGTAGTTTCTGGCAATGTCTTTTCGCTTTACATTGCTGATTATTGCAATATCCTTTAGTGTTCTTGGAATTGCCATTTCTCTGCACGCTATATATACACTTGCAGTCAACATGCCAGATATCGTTTTTCCTCGGGCTAGCCCTTTTTCATAGGCTTTCCTGTATATGTATGCAGTCTTTTCGATAACTGCATTCGATAGTCCAAGTTTGTCTTTCAGAGTGTTAAGTTGTTGAAAAGCAATCCTGAGATTTCTATCTGCGGAGCTATGCATTTGTGTTCTAACATCCCATCTTCTTAGTCTCATTATAGCAAAGCTTGTGGCAGAATCTAGTCCTTGCCCTCTTGCATCTTTATTTTCCCTTCCAATTATCGTTGAAAGACCCATATCATGAATCGCCAGAGAAGAAGGCGCTCCAGTTCTAGCTCTCTTATTGACTTGATCAGCTGTAAATATGCGCCGTTCTACATGGATATTATCGTCAGCCGAGTCTGAAATTACAGTTCCGCAGTTACTACAAATAACTTCGCCAGATTCAGGATCTGAAATAAGAGGCTGTCTTGTGAGACACACTGAACATGCTAAGGGTGGAAAAGGGCTTTGCATTAACGGATGAAACTTCCTAATTCTTTGTCGGCCCCCTATCTTATAAATGATAACTTCGGCATGATAAGCATATACTATTAATGCCTCTTTGAAATAACAAGAAAGTGGACCAGGATTGGCGAATTGCTAGAGAAATTCTAACTAAAAAGAGTACCAGATAGTTAAAATAGTCTTCATGACACCAAATAATAATTGAATAAAAGAAGATTTACTGGAAGCAGGGGAAGATGTGAATGCGTATGTCATAAGAGGACGAATACCGATTATTGCGGTTATTGCTC
>JBKPEX010000243.1:0-1549 GCA_046728625.1 Thermoproteota archaeon | reverse complement strand
TATTTGAAGTGCTTGCTAATATTATTTCTATTCCCGCTTCTGGAACGTCGTAACCTATTTCTAGCGTATGTACAGACAGCAAGGGATAAAAATCTCTACCCCATAACGATAAAATCTTTTGCCTAGCTATAGAATCGGTATTGCTATCTATCAACATGGATTTTATTCCTTCTTCTTCTAGTTTTAATCTTAATTTGTTAACAGAGTCGAGTGTTTCGCTAAACACCATAACTCTTTCATATGGATGTTTTTTTATTATTAGTTCTATTGTCTTTAACAGTTTATTTTCTGCACAACTTAACAAAACCTTTCTTTTTCTGACATTTAAAAACCATGCCTTTGCCTGTCCTGCAACAAATCCGCCTTTAGATAATAACAAGGACATCGATTTCGCATCATATCTCTTGAAACGATTGGAAATGTTTTTAATTTTAGTAGAGCAACTATTATAGATCTCTTGTTCCTTTTCTGTTAAACTGACTTTTAATGGAATAATTACTGGTCTTGCAAGTCTACCGTCATTTACAGCATCTTTAATCATATACCTTTTGACTGGGGGCAAAACGGTAGTAATAGTATTGTATCTAGAATTTTTCTCATCTATAGTGGCAGTCAAACCCAGAATAGCTTTTTTAGGGTCTTCAATAACCACATCAAATATACTGCTAAATACTTTTGTTGTATCACTTATCAGATGTACTTCATCAAATATTACCATGTTAGAACTACGAATCAAATTTAAATTGTGGATTACACTTTGATAGGTGCTTATTGTTATTTCTCGTATTTGTTTGCGTTCTCCAAAATATTCTCCTATACTCTGTGCCGGTATACCGTATTTTAGCAGTCTTTTAAAATTCTGATCTATTAATACAACCCGTGGAACTAAAAGTAAAATATTGAAATGTTGAAATGAAAAGCGGGAAGAAGATGACGACATGGTAGAGGTAGAAGAATAGGATAAGAACGGTGATTGTTTTTTTTTATTTTGAATTAGAGCTGCTGCTTTTCTCGCACACTCTAATGCTATCTCAGTTTTACCCGTACCGCTACTGTAGATTATCGAACCTCTCAAATCATTTAAAACCCAAGCGTCTACGGCTTCGATCTGGTCCTTCGTAAGCTCAAACGGCAGTTTTAAATTTAAAATTGCTGCTGTTGTTGTTGTCGTTGGATACGTTAATTCTTTCTTTTTCATATGCATAATGCAGGATCTACAGACATTACTGCACAAGATCTGAATACAAAAGATCTAAAAGAACCAAGAACATATTATGCAGGTAGTGTTAACACGACTTTTTCATCATGATTAACGTAATTGGTACTTTTGAGATGAAATTTCTTCTTTAGTACGTCGTATTCAATTAGAATCGATTTGTTATCGTTTAATTCAATAATGCCAAACTCTCTTGGCATGCAGTTAATGGCCTTACTCTTTGGCTTCATTAATCGTTTTTTTAGGGACCCAGTAGCCACAACAGGTATAATAATATTAGTATCAATTACCTTGCGTTCATTTATTGGCATAGTCATATAATAATGATAAGCC
>JBKPEX010000141.1:0-3147 GCA_046728625.1 Thermoproteota archaeon | reverse complement strand
TGAAGAGAAACTATTCCATAATACTACCATGCTATTTTACAATGTGTAAGAACCGCTCGAATTTCAAATTTAAAAAAATCAAAAGAGGGTTGAGACTACTGCAATTAATTGATATCCCTAAATTGAGTTACATTCTTAACTAGGGGCAGACGGAGTGGAGAAACGAGCAAAAAATGATCCAAGTTTGTGGCTATGCTGCTAAGAGCGCCAAGTCACCACTGACCGCGTACTCTTTTGAGAGACGTGAGCCTAGAGACCATGATGTTGTAATTGACATTCATTACTGTGGAATTTGTCATTCTGATATCCATCAAGTAAACAATGAATGGAAGGGGTCGACATTTCCAATGGTTCCAGGACATGAGATCACCGGGATAGTCTCAAAGGTAGGATCAAGAGTTACACGCTACAGATTGGGTGATAGAGTGGCTGTAGGTAACTTCGTTGATTCTTGCAGGAAGTGTAATCCTTGTCAGAATGGCCTTGAGCAGTATTGTCTGGAAGGAGCGACGTGGACTTATAATGCAGTCGAAAGAGCAAACGGGACACAGTCCATTCCAACTCAAGGAGGATATTCGAGCAAAATAGTAGTCGACGAGAATTATGTACTTTCAATTCCTGATAGCCTTCCATTGGATAGGACAGCACCACTTCTTTGTGCAGGTATAACGCTGTATTCTCCTCTAATCCATTGGAAGGCAGGTCCTGGAAAGAAAGTTGCAATCATAGGTCTTGGCGGCCTGGGTCATATCGGAGTAAAAATTGCACATACGCTTGGCGCCGAAGTTACAGTACTGAGCCGCTCCGTTGAAAAGCAAGAAGAATCCAAAAGCCTTGGTGCAGATAGCTACTATGCCACATCAGATCCGACTACCTTCAAGAAGCTTAGGGGATATTTTGATCTTATAATCAACACAGCTTCAGTAGAGGTTGATTTAAACAGGTATATGAGGCTCCTTGCTCTTGATGGAACATTGGTCCTTGTTGGGCTTCCAGAGAAGCAAATGCAGATTAGCGCATTTTCGCTAACCATTGCTCGCCGCAGTCTTGCAGGCTCAGTTATAGGTGGATTACAACAGACCCAGCAAATGCTTGATTTCTGCAGTAAGAACGACCTTAGTTGCGATATTGAACTTATTCCAATTCAGAGTGTAAACAGAGCTTATGAGCGAGTCTTGAGTAGCGATGTAAGATACCGGTTTGTTATCGATGTTATTAATTCGTTAAAGTGTAAAGATTTGTAAAATATTAACATAGTATAGTCTTGGGTTTTGTACTTCGATAACGCTTAAAGCTCTTGCTATCATATGTTAACATTGCCGCACCTTTGATATCTAATGCTTTAATCTACTTCCAACTGTTTTATACTGTTACCATCAAATTTTATTTAAGCTCAATATGTACAGTTAATTGGGAATTTCTGTCGGCGTAGCCCAAGCATTATTGAATTCTAAGATATTTAGATCAGAACGGGCCCGGAGGGATTTGAACCCTCGACCTGACGCTTAGGAGGCGTCCGCGCTATCCATTTTACGCCTACATCCCTGCAATATCTGTTCAGGATGACATGTACAGGTAATAGTCTGCGCTACGAGCCCTGGTACATGCAGCTCGATTAAGGCAATTTAAGCATTCTATATGTTAGACAGCTGTCGGAAATAAATATCAAATAGGATTTTCGTTATTAATTTTTATTTTAGAGGGGCTGTCATATACGATGGTTTAACCAAGTCTGAGACATCAACCCAGCACTTTGCTATTTTATCCAGTGAGTAAATTAAATTAAGTGCCATAAAGACAGATTCGGAATTGTTAGGATCATTGCTTTTAATAGATGACATATTAATAGATTTCATCAACTGTTTTAGTCTATCATACATTCTTACTACCTCGGCTGATTCAATGCTACTCTTGTTGATAAAAGCGCTGATAGATTTTTCCTGCATTTTGAGAATTATGCGCTGAGCTTCTACTACCGTATCAAGATAATTACTAGTAGAAATATCATACATGGAGGAAATAAGATCACTAATATAGTCTCCAGCTGTTTCCAAGTGATTGGCTGCGATTCTATAATCCAAAATATCTATATTGCTCAAGTTGAGCTTTGTTGCTAGTTTTTTTTCTATCATTGCGCTCCGTATTAATCTAACCAGTAGAAAGTATTGTCTATCTACCTCATCGTCTCTGCTAGCGATCGATGATGCGATGCTTTTCTCTTTGTTGTCCACTAGGTTCAATGAATCGTGATACATTCCCGCAACTATTCCGTTCATTCTCCTCAGAATCTTTACTGGATCTAGTGTACTTGCATCGAGTAGGAATTGTGAAACGATATTTGAACTGTCCTCGTCCACAATTTCCAAACCAACAAGCTTTCTCGTCGTACGCTTAATCAGTTCGCGATCATCAATTCGTATTGGTGATTTGCCTCTTACACGTATAATATCGTATCCTAAAAGGTATGCGCCGTAGATCAGGTTGGTCAAGTCAATTGCAAGCGACTGTGGATATGGAATTGAGACTTCCTTGATTGAATCCGAGTTTGACGTCGCTGGAGTCATGGTGATGGAATTGTCTTGATTGACTTCTATCAAAATTGTACTTCCCTTATCAAGAGCATTCTTTAATACCCAATCCTTTGGTAAGGAGATGAGAAGGCTACTTGCAATTTTTTGTAGCCGCCTAACGTATGTTTGCATGTGTCCATTTAAATTAATATAAACTAATTAAACATTATTTTTATATTTCACTAACTTTATAAATAACGTTAGGCAATGATCGCAGCTTCTCCGCACGTGATATCTACGGCATTCAGCCCGGGCCATGTCACTGGAATTCTGGAAAAACCTGTATCAATACAGGCAAGTGATAATTTTGTTAACTTGGGATCCAAAGGAGTGGGATTTTGCATAGACAGGGGGATAACTACTCTTGTCAGACTTTTCAAAAATCAAACTTTTGATTATAGCATCTCTATTAACGGATCTCCCACAAACGGAGAAGTCTCAGGGTGGGTATTAGAGTACTATGTTAGATTGTTTCAACAGGATACAGGAAGAGGCCAGTCATGTTCTGCGCTCCAAAAATATTATATACAAGTTGAACATTTAGTCAATATTCCCGTTGGTTTTGGATTGGGTTCTA
>JBKPEX010000418.1:0-1170 GCA_046728625.1 Thermoproteota archaeon | reverse complement strand
TACAAATATTACAGGCTACAACTCGACTTTTAAAAACACGTCATTTAAATTAATTGATAAGGGTGTATCGCAAACCAAGGCCGGTACGGCTACTCCTGTTAAACACAGCGACAACAGCAAGAAAACAACTAATACTAATAGTGAGCAGCGAGGAGAAAATAAAGTAGATAAATCTGGTAGACATTACTATGACGTTAACAATTGTAGTAATAAGAAGGGATCATCGGGGATTGGAGATCTGTCTGAATGTGAAGCAGCACAGAGAGAGACACGACAAGAATCGGAAGATTAGCATGTGCAAATAAACAATTATTAACATTTTTATTAAACTTCTTTAACGGACACAGGCTACTGCTCATGATAACTTATAATATGCTTGCTTGGCTATGGCTGATAGACAATGTCTGATACCAGCCAACTTCTTGTTAGAAGGATCAAAGATGGAACGGTAATTGATCATATCGAATCAGGCAAAGCTCTACTTGTTTTGCATGCCCTAAACATTACAGGTAAGGAAGGAAATGTAATCACTGTAGCCCTAAATGTTCCAAGTAACAAACACAATAAAAAAGATATAATAAAAGTGGAAAATAGGTTTTTGGAAAAAGATGAAACTGACAAATTGGCGTTAATTGCACCTTTTGCAACGACCAATATAATTAAAGACTATAAACTAGTTGAAAAACGTAAAATTCAGCTTCCTAGTTTTATTGTTGGAATATTCAGGTGTCCTAACCTGAAATGCGTCACTAACAGCGACGAGTACATTAAACCAACAATTGATATTATAGATAGAGAAAAAATCCTACTTAAATGTAGGTATTGTGCTAGAACACTTACTATAAATGAATTAGTTTTCTGATAATTATTCGTATAACCATTCTTGTTATAGGCTGGATACGAAATTAAAGAAACACGAAGGGACAGAAATATTTAATGCTTTCATTGTAGATATTAATCTTGGTTAAGCAATGGTAGCAACACACGTTCCCTCAAATGAGAAAAATAAATCCAATACATGCCTATCGATTTGCCACTCGTTTGATAAATTTAAATCTACATTTCAAGTTTTGAGCATAATCAGTATAATACTTTTAGCGTTTGTATATCAATTCGTCTTGACAGTTCAGATTCTTGACGACTCACTTTTAAAAGTAATTGTTCAAATGT
>JBKPEX010000308.1:0-1041 GCA_046728625.1 Thermoproteota archaeon | reverse complement strand
TTGATTCCTAATCCTGGCAACTTTAGTTTGTGCTTGCCACAATTCCCGTTTGTTCCTCAATCCATAAGAACCCAAAACATAGAGCTCAGAATTGAGCTGATCGGTTGTCCAAATTCGTCTCGGCCTGCGGTAGGTTTTCTTGGCCTTACGAGGATCTCCCATTAGTCATCTCCTTACCATTAAAAGATATTTGCCTCAAGACTTAGCCTCCGGCTCTGTCTTAGCCGTAGAGGCTGCTCCAGGAGAAGTAGGGGTAGGGGCAGACGCGACCGAAGGTTCTGCTGATACTGGCCTTGCTAACTCCTTAACACCTACTGCTCCACCTTTTCTTCCCGTAGTTCTAGTATGTTGACCTCTCACTCTGAGTCCGAACATATGTCTGTAGCCTCGCCAACTCATCACAGACTTTTCTCTCTCTATATCATTTGAGATGGTAAAATCAAGATCTGAAGTAATTAGGTGGCGATTAGAACCGGTGTCCGTATCTTTTCTTCTGTTGAAATACCAATCAGGTACTCCATACTTTGTTGGATTTCTAATAGCTGTTTCTATATCAGTTAGCTCTCTGTCGGTTAAAAATCCTACCCGCATATTGGGACTTATATTCAATGATTGTAGCAAAACCTGTGCGAAATTATATCCTATACCTTTAACCTCGCTTAACGCGACGATTACTTTTTTGCTGCCCTGAATGTCCTTACCCACAATTCTAAGAATGTGTTTATATTCTGCCGCAGACAAATTACTAAAAGACGATACTGACTGCAATAAATACTATACTAGAACCTGTCTTTGTCATAGCCCCAGGAATGTGATAGGATTTAATTTCATGAATTATAATTTTAGTATGAGGACAATCATATGTATACTGCAGTTGGCGCAGTTTATCAAGATTTATACCATACTGATAATAAATCGTTAATTTCCGGCTCTTAATCTTCTGTGTCTGAGTACCAACGCAATGATGATAAGTGTGATCAGGAAAGATAATAGTATAAAGAAAGTTCTTTCATCCCTTACTGTTCCCGCTGGCAATATGAC
>JBKPEX010000278.1:0-1842 GCA_046728625.1 Thermoproteota archaeon | reverse complement strand
CGTCCTCCTATTACTTTAACTTTTGGCATAATTTATCTTCATTAGATTATCTAATAGATATTTTATATTATCATGACTTACACAATACGTCACCAGTAAACTGTCCATTAGTATTCAAAATAGGATCATTTGATTCGAATTCGACATTTATCGCCACGTTCTGACCACATGCTCCGCTAATTGTAATGGGTACAGATACAGGGGGCTCACAGAACTGTGATTCGTTGACTTTTTGACCTGAAATTTGGTATTCGTGTGAGCTCAAATTTACGACATTAAACATACCGCTTACAAATCCAGGGGAAGGACTTTGGACTGATGATAATTCATTAATACTCCAATTGGCAGTTGATATTTTCCCGTTAATTTTGAACACTACAAATGCTATGTTAGCTTGCAATGAAGAACCGTCCGGACATGTAATGTATCCAATACCTCCACCATGAACTTGCTCTGAACCATCATCAGCAGTATTATTAATATTGGATAATCCTTCAGCTGAAACCTCATAATTAAATGATGACAGTGCTGATACCGTCGCTACTGTTATTATAGATATTGTAATACTAGTAGTAAATAGAATTTTTTTAGTCATGAAATGCGATTGATTATCCATGAATTAGACTCATAAAATATAACTTGGGTACTATTAATTAGTTATCAAACCTGCCCTTTTCATGTTCCTTAAATGATATTAACAGCATGAGAATATGATAATACGATACCATCCTTCATAAATTAAACTAATGAGAATAGTCTGCTGATTCTACATACAGAGTGACAATTTTATACTCTATCTGATTTACAAATATACTTATCATCAAGCACCGACATTTTTAGCTAAGGAATTCTTTAGGTATTTGTAAGGATGCTGCATGTAAATCAGATTTTTCTGAATCAACGATCTTATATCATATTCCAATATATCAGATCCGACCACAAGCAAACAAATCATCATTATATATAGATGGCTTGTTCTTTTTCATACTTGAAATACTGGCTAATCGAAAATCCATCTAGCAGTGCCCATCCCAAAATGAATTCTAGGTTAATATTATTAATGACAAATACCTTCTAAATACAATTGCATTTTTATTTATCTATTATCTAACTAGCATCTCATATTTATATCAACAAAAAGTTTGGTAACTATATCTGGAGAGATTAGATGATAGAAAGTACATATTTTGAATTTAATACTGTATGGTTGTCAAAGTGTTACTTTTAGTAATGCGGATACTCCTGCAAGCTCAGCAATATGTATTGCCATAAAATAAGATAGTAAGCCTTCGGAATATAACGATTCCATTGCAAAATAGGCGTATACTGCAATTATATTCTGTAACAGTAACATACCTGTAAAGAACATCAAGCCAACTGTAAATACCGCTCTAGTGCTTTTGTAAATTTTTACATATAGTGTTAACAAAGCTATTAGTACTCCGATAGTTGCCAAACTTACTCCAGCAATGATTTCCATTAGTGTATTCATAAGAGAAGGACAGGAAAAGAATAATCAAATTCGCTTATTTACTTTTTTCCAGATCATATTGGAGAATTACTAATATTATAGAGATAGAAACGCCTTAGAGTCTAATTATTCTATACATCTATAGAATATTCACCAATCTAATTGGACTAACAACATTACGATCAGAAGGTATTCTCTCATTTTATCGCTTGCAGTTGTACTCTCTTTATGCCTACCTTATTTTGACATGTCCAGCCTTATTTTCTATAGCGTAAGGTGAGCCATCATCAGATCATCAACATCCAAAACCTCAATGACCTCTGTCAAGAGAAAATATTTGTCTAACCTAAACGCTTAGGTCACAATACTAT
>JBKPEX010000072.1:0-1497 GCA_046728625.1 Thermoproteota archaeon | reverse complement strand
GAATAACACTGCCCATGTGACACTGACATACAGACTATACTTCTTCTTTTTCTTCTACTATCATATCGAGGGAGGACTCAATTTCAGGCCAAAGTTGTGCAACCATATCGGGCGTATTTGTTTTAATCCAATCAGCCATCGATTTTTCTTCTGATAAGCTTTGTGACAGAACAGCTATTGCATTAGTGGCATTCATTCTCTCTGCTAAAAGCGTAAGCATATCGTATATTATGATCTCAGCATTCTCTACTACTGCATCCTCTTTAGCTGCTTTAAGCTCTGACTCTGCAGAAGTCATCATCGTTCCGAATATTTTTGCTAGTGATTTAGGAGGGTTGGGAATTGGTAATTGTGCTTTATCTTTTGTAGCGCCATTTTTTCGACCATCACCAAGATCTGAAATCAATTGCCTTAATCTATCCTGCTGCCCTTTTGTCTCCTCCAGGTGTGCTTGAAGTCGTTCTTTTACATTTTCTATCCTAGTCTGCTTTATTCGTGACTGGAGTCTTTGTACTGCTGCGTTTTCTAAAGCCAAAGCTTCATTTAAGTGTAAAGTGAGTTTCTGATGAGGTGTAATTTTTTTTGCTTTTTGTTTTGCGAGTGTGGAATGCTTTTGTACCTTGTTCTTATTCCTTGTTATTGTTTTAGACGTCCTTCCTTTTGCCATATTGTTATTATTAACCTTCACTTCATATTATTCACTATTTGCTTTAACGGTTTGCTATAGATGACTCCATAAAGGTATAATCATTTACTATTGCTCTTAAGTCATATATCTTCTGCATCGTTATTCTATTCAACAGTCAATAAGAATGACTGCAATGCAAGTTACAAGTAATGTAAACATTTAGAGTCACATATTGCTGGTCTTGGCTTGTATGTAAAAATTTGATGATGATGACTTTTTTAAATACTGACAAGAAAGGGATCATGATAATATGGTCAGTTAATCAGTCATATCAGTTCTTTAAACTAACACTTAATCTAAGTCTAATATACAATAATTTGATAAGATTAGAGTTTATGGACTTTGAGTTTTTTACTTTCTCTGTATGTTATCAGGACCCGCTCCAATTAGTTGAAGAGGACAGATAGTAAACACCACTATCTGTGTTCTAATTGATATTCTACTCCACATTGTTCTGAACAGAATTCATTAGAATTGCTGTCATATTCAATCTGGTCGCCACAGTTTTTACAATGCCCTTTTTTATCCATATAGTTAGGGCGGTAGATTTTATTATTAATACATCTTTCTATATTCTGGAGTGTAGAATAAGTCGTATTGTATTGCTGTATCTCCCTGCTAATAGTTAAATTGTTAAACACTGAAGTCAGATTATGACGAAAAGGATATAGATAAACAAGGTGAAAAAATAGGAAGAAGAAACATTTTATTCTCTTTTTTATCATCTTGTTACATCAAGTTTGAATAATAGTTTCCTTTCAAGTTACCCCTTTAACTGTGCACTTCCAAATAATACAGAGAAGTCTTTA
>JBKPEX010000217.1:0-4490 GCA_046728625.1 Thermoproteota archaeon | reverse complement strand
GAATCCCAACAACTATAAAATGAATTTCTGTTAATATTACTGAATTGTCATCAGAACAGGAAGAACGGAAATTAATTGATGTAATCGTGAGGACAAAGAATTCTGAACAGAGTTTAAGAGAATGCTTACAAGCCATTTATAGAGAAATTCCAATAAACAGAGTACTCATCGTGGACGGGGGTTCAACAGATAGGACTCTGGAGATTGCATCTGATTTTAGTAATGTATCTATCTACGTTAAACCTGAACTAAATCTTGGACAAGCAACACAATTTGCTTTTTCGAAAGCAACTACGGAATGGGTTGCGATAATTGATTCAGACCTAATCCTAAAAAAAGGTTGGTTTAGGGATATGGAAAAAAACATGAAGCAAGTAGACGCTGTGGAAGGATGCGAAACCATACATTACAAGTTTGACGTGCGAGTGGCATGTACCAAGCTAAGATATGGGAGATTTAGCAATATAATACTCAAGAAAGCACCTGTTTTGGGTATGGATTTGGATATGCCTTTCGGAGAAGACGCAGCGGTAAGCTATATTTTCAAAAAGCAAGGTCTAAAATGGAGGAAAGTAAATAATTATCTTGCAGATCATTATCCAAAAACCAATGTAAATTCAATTCGACGAACAGAGATAGTTTTCAAACCGGATCCCTATGTGATATATATTCCAAAAAAAATTCAAATCGAGCAAGGCCATATTGCAAGAAAATATCACACGACTACTAAAAGGGAAGTTTTAAGAAACCTCGTCTTTTCCACGATTTATGAGGCATACAGAGCGTATAAGAAAAATATTTGGTTTTGCTTGGCATATTTCAAACTGATCTGAAGAATATGTTATCCCCATAGTAAGTCATATCTTGCAAATGAGTAGAGGTTTCAAAAGAAAATTCTTCATAAAAGCGAGGGGAGGAAGCAGATAAATAATAGGTTCTCTGCATGAATTTATCGACAAGTAGTTATAATAATGAATTCGCTTACCTTCTTTCTCAAATACGCAAGATACCGATACATTGCCCACAGATTGTATCTGCGCATGAAAATGGGCAAGAAAAAAAGAGACGAATACCTTCAAAAAGTTGGAACATCCATAACGGACTTCCTGCCAGAAAGACCTTATTCTATCAATGGAGTAAAGACTATACCAAGAAAAGGAACGCAGGATTTCTATATGCTTTATTTAGCTAGGGAAGAAGAAGTAAAGCCCCATCTTACAATGTATGAGGGTGAAACATTTGTAGACGTGGGAGCCAATGTCGGATCATATTCGTTGAACATTGCTAATGACTATAAAGATAGTAAAATAAAGGTGATAGCAATAGAGGCCCATCCAGAGAATTACCAAGCGCTCCGTAGAAATGTAGAAATAAACAAATTTAATCATATCATTATAACAGTAAATAAAGCTGCATCAGATAATAAAGGCCTTGCTACCATGTACGAGCGTATCCACATTGATGACCGTGTCCGTTCGGATTTTTATAGTTTGTGCGATACGTTTTTGCACGAGACTAACTTTGTTCGTCCGCATGGAAAGCCCATACAAGTTGAGTGTGATACATTAGATAATATACTCGCACCTTACACACCAGATGTCATGAAAATAGACATAGAAGGTGCAGAAGTAGTAGCATTGAAAGGCGCTGCAAGTACTTTAAAACATTTACGCAAAATCATAGTGGAAGTTCATGGAAACAACTTTGACGATGTAAAAGAAATATTAGAAGACAATGATTTCCGATTAGATACCGTCAAAGGAAATATGGTACATATTATCGGTTCTCGATAATGAAATATAAATCCGTGATCATATCAAGTAACACACGTTTCTGATTTATAGACTATAATAAGTGATTTGAGTACTTGTATAATGTGATTTCAGCATCTTGCTTTTACATCAATAAATCTACTACACCATAGACGTATCTTCAATTAATGCAGATTTAATCAAGCTATTTACAATCTCATCTACTGTAAAGGGCTTATCTAGCTCAGAATCTTGGGATATTTTTTTAATTCGTTTTTCTAGCGCATCATAGACGTTTTTTTCAATATTTACTTGTCGATAATCCAATTCCTCTTTTTCAATTTGATTCTTTTCCATGCTACTTGCTATAAGTGAGAGGAACCGACTCTTTAGTTTTACGAGTAAAACGCCAAATATACACGTCAATACATTTCTAGAATACCTTTTTGTGATTCCCTCTCAAATTTAAAATGCTATAAGAATTTTGGCAGTCGAAAAGAAAAGCTAGGAAATTACAACTATCGAACATAACAACGAGATCATAATAGTGTCTTTATCATTTTGATTAAACTTTAAATCAGAATGTATTTCATAGAAGATTAGATTATAATTACTTGCCTCGACTGATCGCTTTGAGTATTGGCGAAATAATGTTGTGATAAGAATAAGTGTTATCGAATCTACTAAAAACCCTATAAAAACTAATCCTTCAAAAAGGTCTTATCGAAGAAGGACAACTAGATGAAGAAATTTTGTATCCTACATAAAAATTGAACGCTATAGTACTATTTCATTGTAGCACGGATTAAGTACAATCTAATACAAACACCACCATTCATACTAATTTAAATTTGCATATTGTTCAGATCTATTAGCATAACAAAATAATGAAATGTGATATTTGCGGTAAAAAGGAAAATATCCCTTTTAAATGTAATCATTGTAAAGGATTTTTTTGCTATCTACATAGGCTCCCGCCAAATCACGATTGTCGACACCTACAAGATTATATCTCAAAAAAAGACATCATAAAACGTAATCCTGTAGACGATGAAGTAGTCGTCGGCAATTTAATAAAGAAAATGGGCTTTTCGGCAAAACTTATCTTTTCTAAAACTGAGATAAAACATCTGTTGCTTGCTACTGGATTGGTGGTTCTAGTAGGATTATCATTTAATCAATATCGGAGAATTCACATAGAACTTATTCTCATTTTTATCAGTGCATTTTTGGTTCACGAGTTGGCCCATAAGTTCTTGGCCCAATTCTATGGATCATGGGCAGAATTTCGTGCAGACGCGTATGGTCTAATGGTAACAGCGATATCTGCTATACCTTTCATTCCGTTTAAATTCATTGCTCCAGGTGCAGTGATGATCGGAATATCAGACGGACGTAGATTTGGTCGTGTTGCACTTATAGGACCGTTAACTAACCTTGTAATGGGTTTTGGCTTTTTAATTGCCTCTCACTTTTTTCCATACTCTCCATACCTTTATACGGGTGCGTCATTTAACGGCTGGATAGCGTTGTTTAATTTATTGCCTTTTGGTGTTCTGGATGGACAGAAAATATTTGATTGGAGTAAAATTACTTGGCTATCTGTAATAGGAATAGCAATGATTTTGTTTATTATTGCGTATCTTCGATGAGCTGAGAATTGCTCTTGATCATGCTATGAAAGTACAATGCTTGAATTGCTATAGTCAAAAACTGTAGGAAAGTAAGCTGGTAAACAGTACCGCAGTCACGAATACTTGTACCTATGTCAACGTCTGTTGATTGACATTAATCACCTCTTAACACAGAGTAAATACGAACGCTGTTAAATTAGCCCTCATCAATTTCTATTCCTTATTGTTCGGAACATCTTTTTGTTCGCCTTGACCTTCTATCACTATTAACGTCAGAGTTGATTTAATCTTCTCTATTTTTCTAAGATGAAATGTTAAAGTTTCCCTTATGTTGTCCATCGTTGGCGCCTTAATTTTGACGATTATGTCATACACACCGTAGGACCCTTCTACCTCGATTACTCCAGGCAAATCCCATAGTTGCCTAATAATTTCATCTTCTGCGCCCAGCTCGGAGTTGATCAAAACATATGCTGTTGACATGTTGGATGCACTTTATGATTTCTATTCTCCTTAAATAAGGATTAATAACATTACTCACGTAAATATCTGTATGCCAGAGGTCTAGATAGTTAAGAGCGATATTATAAGGAGAATACTGACGCGGCGTCCGCAAAATATAGAACCAGAATCAGCCAAGTATTAAACGCGTATTCAAGAAGCACCAATATGCAATTCTGTAATAATTAGAGACTGAATTTTCATAAAGCCTATATATAATGTCGCCAAAATGATAATATGCAATTCAATCTATTTGGGAAAAAATACAAATGTGCTAATTGCGGACAAAAATTTAAGAACCAAATTGATCTAGACGAACATAGACAGAAGGAACACAAAACATAGCCCTCAACTAATGCTGGCATCTTATCCTGACTACATATATCCCGAGTCTTCATACCTCAGATAAAATTATCCAATGAGCATTTGGCAGTTAACTCGACGCCAGACTCTCTGTGTACCTTCTAAATATATCTACATAGATCTAGGTTGCATGTTTGTCGATTCTGATTACTGCTTATCTTTTTAGGCACCTGGGCCAGTGATTTTTATTAGCTAAATTCTCCCCCTATTGGAGCTGTCTCTTATACACATCTGACGCTGC
>JBKPEX010000088.1:0-3901 GCA_046728625.1 Thermoproteota archaeon | reverse complement strand
TATTAAATCTGCAGGTAGGCAATTCAGAGAACCGCAAGAGCATCGATGGCTGTATGGCCCTGGTTTTGAGGACATTAACGGAAATATTTGGGAAATAATATACCTGGACGAAAGTTCACCAAAAAATGATAAATTGACAATGAAAATATCATCATTACGTGCCACATTAGCAGTACCTCTACAACCATTTTCTCATTATGCTAACGTCATTACAGAGATACCACATTTCCTCCATAGAGCACGGCAAAAATTATCAAACAAAAAGTATGATGAGCTATCAGTTCTCCAGTTTAATAGATAAATACGGATTTTGCTTTTATTAATGTATTAATGCTCAAAGTTGTTTCCTTCTATTGGATCGCAATAATATTAGTTTCTTTAATATTGATTAGCAATTCTAGTTCTACTACTATTCCTTCTACTTCTACTACGTTATACGCATTCGCTCTCTTTGGTTTTGGATCTTCTCCAAAGGATAACAATAATTTCTTAACATATCAGGATTCTACCTTAGGAATAAAAATAGATTATCCTGCGGGTTGGGCACAAGAGCTGCATGTGGGCGGCCTTGTGACATTTCTTACAATGCTGGAAAGCGATACTAACACCTATCCCGCAGGACTTGCAGTAAAAGTACAAAATCTAGCATCAAAAAATATCTCACTAAATGAAATTACAAGAGTGCAGATAAAGAATTTAACGCAGAACCACCCTGATTTTAAGCTTATTGAATCTACTAAATCCATGCTAGCAGGAATAGTAGCTCATAAAATAGTCTTTATTGCAACGGACAATAGTGGGCATGAACGAAAAGCAATGCAAATTTGGGCACTTAAAGGCGACAGGGCCTATCTTTTAACTTATAAAGCGCAACCAGGGGAGTTCTCCTACTACTTACCTTTAGTACAGAAAATGATTGATTCATTTCAATTCATAGGTTTATCATGAAATGATATGGGTACAAATACAACTTGATCTGTTTATTAGAATGGTACGCCTTACCAATAATACCTAACAAATCTAATGCCATAAATCAAGTGCTATATATGCTACTTCTGTCTTTTTGTATATTATTTAGTATTATTTAGAATGGATAGAAGCATTTATCTCTCTTACACTCAAGTCTGTAAAATCCCACTTCATGTTATCTGATCTAAATGCTACTACTGGTCCAGCGTTGGTTATTATGTAATCTTTGGGTCTACCACATCCCGCACTATAAAATTCTCCATCTGAACTATTAGCATACCATCCACCATCGTCAACTAGTTCAGTTACCTTTTTCCATTCATTATTATTTCCATCATCTAAATACGATTCCATTTTTACCGCCCTATCGTTATTAATATTATACATAACTACTTTCCAGCCAATCCATCTACCTAATAGTAAATTAGTAGTGGCTGTAGCTTTAGCTCTTTCATCTGTATATCCGCCAGTATGCCATATTTCCTTTTGCCAAAAAACGGTCCCATCAATACGAATAGAACCTTTCAATGAAGTACCCTGACATGGAATACGATCACTGTGCCGTCCTCCTCTTGCGTACCAAGTCAAGGCATCATGCGGAGACGACGCTGAAACTACTTTGGCATAACCAGTAATCTCTACGTTCTTCCATTGTGGTTCACCGTCCGGAGTATTGACATTCATTCTTACTTGATCTTCCCTGTAACCAATTTTATCTCTCCCTTCTATTTGCCAAGAACCATCATGCTGTCTTATTATTTTGGAACCTGGATCAAATATCTTATCACCTGTAGGATCGTTCATATTAATGAACCACTCTCTTCCACCTTCCCTAGTAGGATATATTTTTTTTACTAGAAATTTATGCATTGAAGTGTTAATGGTTTTGTGTGAAATGGGAGCAGGATAAAAAGTGTAGATGATCGTGACAGTAATTATGATAATAAAGAAGGTGATGATAATGCCTAGTAGCAGCAACCTATTTTTTATCAAATCGTGGGCCTCCTGCTAACCAATGTAGGAGTACAACGCAGTATTCTTACATAGATGATATTAGGATATTTTCACATCTTTGATTATATAATAGCCAACAGCCTCATCGTTGATGCCTTCAACTATCACTAACTTAAATATGCCTGCTTTGTTAGCAACCTTGAATCCAAAGTTCTCTATGCCATTAACGTTATTTGTAGTCAGCTTTTCTAGTTGAGTATAAAGTTGTTTATTGCTTGTCAGAATGTGTTCATCACTATCTGTGTTATTTGCCAGGTAAATGCTTGTGCTCTCGAAATGTGGTACATTATAATCTAGTTCTAAATTTCCACCATTTTTTAGCAAAATATTAGGCGCTGCGTTATTATTCAGACAATTGTTCTTGTAAAAGTCTTGACCATTATCTCCGAATATAACCAACCAGGATGGTTTGATTTCATAAGCATGCTTATCTGCTGTTGTCATTGTTGTTGCGTAGGAACCACCAGAAGATCTAACTCTTTGTTCAAAATCCTTGCAACTAATATTAGCATGAAATCTTTGCGCATGTAAGTTAAAGTTAGTTGATGCGCTAACTGCATATGAGCTATGAACTAGTGTTGAAGATGATAATAATACTACTATTAATGTCAATATAATGATGATAGGCTTAGAGGACATTGCTCTTTTTGTAGGTCCGCTCGGTATATTCATGCAGTTGACCACTATATCATATATTAACACGGGCAGATTTAAAACATTATACTTAAAGTTTAATTAATTTGTATAGTAAAAATAAAGCGTCTATACCTCACAAATACCATTATACATGTCAACACCGTATCAGAGAATAATCTAAGGTTGTTCTTTACTGCTTCTATTATTGTCACTCTGTTATGAGAATCTTTGTACTCTCTTCCTTCTTGTAGGGATATGTATTTATTATAAATTCGACTCAGTCGTCCACTTACAAAAAAGTTTAGCTTATATCATTTTTGCTTTTTATTAATAAAAATTCTGTTCCATCTTTTTGATGATACGGTGGATTTCAGTGGTCTAAAAGCATGAGGAATAATAGAAACTCTTCCTATATCTTGAATTCTAGAACGAATTTCCATTTCTATTTCCAATGAGAGTAACTCTACATCTGATAACGGTTTACTCCCATCTATTTCCATATGGATCTCCGCTTGAGCTACCATTCCAGTTGGACGTAATAATACGGATCTAACCCTGATCTGTTGTTCTTCCTCGTAGCTTCCACTAAATTTCTCTTCAATAGTTCTTTTTATTAGCTCTGTAACTTTAGGATCTTCCCACGAGTCTACGAGTATAAGCGAAGACCGTTTAAGTGAAATATATGAAACGGAAAAGATATAGCCTGCAATTATTATACCGCCTATAGCATCTGCCTGTAAGAACCCAAACTGTGTTGCAATAAATACACTGAAGAAACCAATAATAGAAGCTGAACCATCTTTTATCGAATTCTTGGCGTCTGTCTTCAATGATAATAAGTTGTATTTATTTGCAATCCTTCTCATTTGAAATGCTCTATGTAGAGATATTGCACTTGCAGATGCCAGTACTACCATTGTCAAAATGGGCTGCTTAATTTCTTCTCTTGGATGTGTTAACGCATAATATGAATGATAAAGTATAATTGCTCCTATTATAATCATCCCTATCGCGGCCATCAATGCTGCAAGGCTCTCTACCTTATGATAACCAAAATGAAATTTTTTATCTGCAGGACGGTTAGCTATTCGTAGACCCAATAGTACAATAAAAGAGATCATGGCGTCAGATAATGAATCTGTTCCATCTGCAGCAGCAACTACGCTACCACTAATAGATGCAATAGCAAGTTCTGTAATACCAATACCGATAAGAGTTATAACAGATATTTTGGCTATCCTTTGACCTGCTAGAATACCTTCATTTATTATTATACTAGATG
>JBKPEX010000062.1:0-1901 GCA_046728625.1 Thermoproteota archaeon | reverse complement strand
TTACGCACCAGTGTGTCACGAGAGCGATTTAAGACTAGCGAGATTTGCAACATCTGATAGTCACTAAGATGCCCGTCTATTATCTTATATGAACAAATACCTCTATATAGATAATACATATCAAAGTTAAAGGGAGCTAATCAAGTCTTGGACCTATGCCCTGTGGACAAATGCAGCAGACGGCATATCTCCTGTATCCCCTATAACTCCTATAACTTGCAAGCTTGTATGCAAGTAACTAGATTGAATTAATCAACAGCGAATTCTTTTTATGATTTTGTTTAATTCAACATTTGACATTTCTGCTAGACGTCTTGCTTGTCTTTCTTCTCTATTTTCCGCACGTTTCATTTTCGATGATTTATCATAATAATAACGCCTAACTTTATACAGATTTCCATCTCTGCTACTTTGTCTTAATTTTTCGCATTCGGTCTTTGAAATCAACTTTTCGCACAACGGACAGAATAAAAGTCTATGTATCGTATTGTTGGATTCTAGAACATGTCCACTTGAATCTTTAAACCATTTCACCATTACTCTAGCTTGGCCCTGTTAAAGGCTTGCAATGCGAAAATAATTTGAGTTATTTATAAGCGGCAACAATAATTGCCGCACCCATCATCCTTTCTTTGAATTCAACACGACGAAATTTATTAGCAAGCATTCTATAAAGGACCTCGTTTGCTGGCCATTTTAAGAAAGTCCCATGTATCGTTCTGAACTTGAATCCTTTTTTTCCAGCTATTACAAAGGCAATGATCGAAAGAATATATTTAAGATAAAAAGAACTGGCTGCTCTTATGACAGGATGGTTTGATTTGCCGATGTCAACTATAATTAATCTACCTTCTTTCTTTAGAACTCTATGTATCTCTGCAATCGCTGGGCCCAACTGAATAGCATCGCGCAAAGAATAGCCACAAACGACAGCATCAAAAATACCGCTCTGAAATGGGATATATTCAAAGACGCCGGTCGCCATTGAAATACAGTCATGATATGAATCAGAATTTTTCAATCCGAAGCTCCTTACATTATGGAGCATTTCAACAATCGGGTCGTACATAACAATGTTGGCCTGACCTTTTATTTCCTGTAACACTAACTGCGACATGTTTCCAAACCCCGAACCAGCATCCAGTACCAAGTTACCGGGAAAAACACGAAGACGAATACCTTCAAGACGAAATTCCGTATCGTTTCCCAAAGATATTGCCCTATTAACCTTATCATACACAGGGATTATCTCACGCAAGACCCCAGTTACTTCTTTCCAGTATTCTTTCCCTAGACCTATACCAGACATCGTCTTGTACAATGATGAATATCTATATCTTATTTTTCCCTGATAGGCCACTGATAGATCATTTAAAAAATTATTGATTCAAATAGATTGAAGTGAGTGCATCTTTACAAATAAATACTGCAGTCAATGCCAAGGAATGTTAGTTATAAGCTATGCCAAACATTTATCGGTTCTAATATACAACATAGACGGTTAAACAGACACTAATAAATATGTGTAATTGCGATTAATATTATAAGAACCAATTGTCAGTGATATTTGAATATATTTGTGAGGATTGTGGGTGTCTTCTTGAGCATAACAACAAAACTACTCTTGAGAGTATGAAAGACGTCCATAGTCAACTGTGTGTAGTCAAGAGGGAAAAATCAATGACAGCCTCCTCAGTTCAGCAAGTAGCTAAACCATCTATAGCTGCAAAGGCGGTTCCTCCTAATCCGTCCGGCCAAACTACTACTGAAAAGATCCCTATGTCAAGTCCTCCTCCTGCTACTCCTACTCAGGCTAATGGCGCATCGCCATCGTCTCAGCCCCCAGGAGGCAATACCACTATATCGCTTAGTGGAACTGGAACCAATTATTCAAAGGTAGA
>JBKPEX010000073.1:0-1757 GCA_046728625.1 Thermoproteota archaeon | reverse complement strand
GATTAATAGTATACATACAGACTATTAGGTTGCATCTATATGAGTGGTTCCCCAAATGGTACGTAGGAGAGGGAACCGAGTTCAAAAAAATAGTACCTAAAATGCTCTACTCTAATCTTATTTGGCAAGCTAGGAATCCTTCTTCTTCTTCTTCCTCCGAAATAAAGAAAGATAAAATTGATTATTCTGCACAAGAACCTAAAGCTCCAGAGCAAGTAAGAAAAAGGAGGTTTAACAATCCATTGAAATACAAGAAGAAAGCAGGTCAATGATAGAAGTAGAACAAGTAAAAGAACAACATGAAAACAAGATGGACTAAGGCAACTTATTATAAGATGATAAACGCTAAATCAAAGTGAAGCTATTACCCATCATCATCTGCCTTAGGACAATTATTATTATTATACCGTTACTCTGGTCTGATCAGTCTGGATACGATACTTTCAGATGGTACGTTCTGCTCAACGCCAGATGCAATTGCCGACAAGTTTCTAACTTCTATTATCATTAATTTAAGTGCAGCAAGCATAATTCCAACACTGAACATTGTTTTAAATGAGCTTAGTACTCTTTTTAGTGCTATGCCTTCAAAACCAGATTCTAACTGCATTATCATGTCTATATCATTAGAAGGATTTTGTGGAATAATATCCTTGTAAACAGTACTATTAAGTTCTCCTACAGCTTCAGATAAATTCTCGACATTAATCATTTTTTGCAGGGAATCTCTAGTAACTTTTGAAGTAGTAGTTACTATTAAATCGCTGATATCTGCAGGATTAAGGCCCCAAAACTTACCTCTCAGCACAGCAAGAACATTATATGAGTCAATATCGGTTGAAGCAACCTTCTTTGCGTCTGGAGACTGTGATTCGGCTGTGATTGCTCTTCCTAAATCATGATAAAACACATGGTCGATATAGGTATCAAATATTCTAAGATCTCCTTTTTCTTTGTAAATAGCTGCAGCCTTTGATGCGTCTTCGCCGAATTCACTTGTTGCAATAGCCGCTACTGACTCTTCTAGATTTTTGGCTACTAGTGCTTTTATTACTATATCTCTTCTGCCGACAAGCTCTTCTGCTCTAAGGTTTATGCGTGGAACCAACTCATCATAGGATTTTCCTAGCGCCTTGCCTTTCAATACTGTCTTTAAATTCCAAGTAAGGTATTTAACAAAATAAGCATTTATTATTCCGGCTCCGCCAGTAACATTTACCATTTTTGCATGTGTATTTACGAGGTATTCTCTTAATGCTCCTTCTATTCTTTCTGCGGTAAAGGGTTTTGTAAGTTTTGCAAAAGCATCCAGATAAACTGTATTTTTGAGTCTGGTGACAAGCTCTTCCATATCTCTAGACTCTGCAAGTGTCTGAAGTTCACTCTTTGAAAGCATTCTGCCCCTCATGCCATGAGAAATTACCGTCCCGAAAATTTTACCAGGCATACTTATCTTACTCATGTTTTATGATAGCACTATCCTCAGTCACGAAGTACTATTAATCACATCAATTTTAGTTTTTACTAAATAAAAATCTCTTGACGTTATAGAAATAAATGAAAACAAGCAGAACTAATGATAACAAAAAATATGTCTCCAGAATAACTAAAAAATAACAATAATAATACTTGTTAGGATTATAACGACAGTTTAGTGACTAGTATCACCATGGTCGACGATGGCAGATAAAACAGAAGAGATCCTTCCTGAGAAAGCAAAAAGCACAAAATGTAATCCAAACCCCGTAATTGTAGCC
>JBKPEX010000386.1:0-1769 GCA_046728625.1 Thermoproteota archaeon | reverse complement strand
CTGATTCTCCTGAGAGTTTTGTTTCACGTCTATTTATCCTTCCAAAAATCAAAAATATAGATCCATATCCGATTAAATACCCTGTATTACAGTCGTGTGAATGTATCCATCACTGTATATCTCCAGATGCCTCAGATACGATCTCTAATACTTCATGCCGCGGTTCTGTTAAGTACCTGTGTAAATCTTTTAAAAATAGAAAGCGCTAAATACAAATCAAGAAACTACAAAAAAAGAAAGGCATCGGAATTGTTAAGAGTTAATCCTAAAGAGGTATTAGAGGAGAAAAGATAGACGCAGCCACAATTTAAGATAAAAATTATGACTAATCTGCAAATACTTATTTTAGAAGTAATCTAAAAAATACTGTTTGTCTCAATGCATCAAAATAAGAGTATTTCAAAGGACTGATTCTGAAAGAGTAGTCGAACTTATTTCAGACATTATTGCTAATGAATTTAGTTTTAAACTTGAATTTGATTCTTTGGATTCTGACATACTTGCTATAGAAGAGACTTATAACAAATCTGATGGTGGATGCTTCTGGATTGCAGAATGCATTGATGATAACAACACACAGCGACAAAAAATAGTCAATACAACTGCTGTAAGAAATTTGAAAGAGTATGAATCTACATGTGAATTAAAGCGTATGTATGTATTAAGCAATTTTAGACGATTAGGTTTAGGACAAAAATTGCTTGATATAGCAATAGACTTTGCAAAAAACATTGGTTATTCAAGGATGGTCTTGGATAGTTCAAAGACATTATATGCAGCAAGAGCACTATATCTAAAGAAAGGCTTTGTTGATATCCCCAGGTATAATGATAACTATAGAGCCGACGTATTCATGGAAAGAAAGTTATCATCTTGATATAATGAATTTATTATATCATATTCGGTAAATTCAGTTTCTAGAACTTAGCGTCTGGATCGTTGTTGTTAATATCGTACTCTTGTAGGTTATTTATCATCTCTTCCTCTATTGGATGTTCCTGCTCTACCTTTTTTTATTGCTAACAGATGTATCGTCAATACACAAGGATGTTGAAATCAGAATGGGGTTAACTTACGATATGGTAACCTAGTATTCAAGTATTAACTTTTGAATTTATATGCAATTACCATCGTATACTACACATAGGTGAAGAAAGGAAAAGAATATGATTATTCCTGCTGATGAAGATTTAATCATAGAGGCAGTTGAAAAAGTAGGTAAAAGCGTAGTGAATATTGCCAGTGTAAGAATGGTTCAAGACCAGCTATTTAGACTATTTCCAATTGAAGGTGTAGGTTCAGGAATCATAATAGACGGTAAAGGACTAGTACTTACCAATAATCACGTAGTCGATAAAGCAAACAACTTGAAGATTACGCTAAAAGATGGAAATATATTCAATGGAAAGGTAATAGGTACTGATGAAGTTTCAGATTTGGCTGTAGTAAAAATGGACTCAACAGAAGCACTCCCACAAGCACAATTAGGAGATTCAGGCCATTTGAGAATAGGGCAAATAGTAATTGCAATAGGAAATCCTTTTGGTTTGACTGGAGGTCCAACAGTTACAGCCGGAATTGTAAGTGCATTAAATCGAAGTTTGCAATTTGAAAGTGGAGCGCTTGAATTAATTCAAACTGATGCTGCTATAAATCCTGGTAATTCAGGGGGACCTTTAGTAAATACAAGTGGAGAAGTAATAGGGATTAGTACTGCCAAGATGCCTTATGCACAGGGTATAGGGTTTGCAGTTCCAGTAAATACTGCT
>JBKPEX010000197.1:0-9208 GCA_046728625.1 Thermoproteota archaeon | reverse complement strand
CATTAATGCAAAGTCAGCCATTCTTGGTAAGTCATTTAGTTTTATCGAAGGTTCGATCTGTAATGTTTTAACTAATATATCAAAAATGTAACCTAGTAATTTAGGCTTTTTTAAACTGTTAAGGTAATTCAAAATATCGTGCTTTGTCATATGAGTAAATGATTTGGTGCTGTGAAAATAATTATCAAGAGAT
The DNA here is from genome assembly GCA_046728625.1 of Thermoproteota archaeon. Classification (GTDB taxonomy): domain Archaea; phylum Thermoproteota; class Nitrososphaeria; order Nitrososphaerales; family Nitrososphaeraceae; genus DASQQB01. The sequence goes on along the minus strand of JBKPEX010000197.1, from coordinate 9,015 downwards.
AACAAAATTTTTATCTTTCCTTCTCGAGTGGATTCTTTTATATTAATTTCATTTTGTTCCGTTACTATGTAGTTACATATTATGTTGGCATTTTCTAGATTTGTAGTAGTAGCCATATCAATTAGCTTTTTTCTGATATAAGGTCTGTAGCCTTGTGTTATAGAGTTTATTTTACCTTCTAATTCTGAACTTAAAGAAGACGTCTTTTGCTCCCTAACTTCTTTGAATTGGGCTAACTTGCTGCTGCTAATGTTGGTATTGGGAACATTGTTCGCTTTCATCTTACTATTGCTGTTTCTTTTATGTGTCATTCTTTGACACCATATCTTCTCTTAAACCTAACACGATCGTTTTTTGACTATAAAGTTTTGCTATGAATACGCGAATCTGGCGCGGGGAGTGGGATTCGAACCCACGAGTCCTTGCGAACATGGGATTAGCAATCCCACGCCCTACCAGGCTAGGCGACCCCCGCTTCTTATCCAATATAACAAATTCAGTAGCCTATATATTTCAATTATACCAATTATGACACCAATCACTTACAAGTGATTTTAGACATCGCTAGCAAGTAGTAACAAATTGAATGTTGAATATTGTATACTAGTATTCACATGCAATTACTTGAGATTTACTTGGATAGATAGGGCAGATAGTCCGATTTAGTGGAAAGATCCAGGAGAGACGTATTTATCAGAATACAATTTAGAAATTGTTCTAACATTACACAACTCATCCTTATTAAGCAAGAACGAGAGCTACAAATCATCGTCACATCAGCTTGTTATAACACTCATATACTGTATTAATGGTACTTTGTAGGGAGTGTACTCTTCTGATATAGGTCTGTCCCTCTCTAGACAATCTGTCTCTTTCTGCATCGTCTTCAAGCAGACACTCTAGATCACGCTTAAACGTATCCTTGGTAGTTCTATATATTGGCGGTTTGTACTTCTCATACAAATCATCAGAAATATATGCAATTACAGGTTTGCCCATAGCCATACCCTCGAGTTCAAATTTTCCAAACCAGCCGATACCTGGTAATATTTTACCAATAACTAAGTCGCAGGTGGCCATAGTTTTCAAAGTCTGTCCATGGGACAGGTTCAAAATTGTAACTATTTTGCATTTTCTCTCATTTTGCAGTTTAATTAATACGTCACTATAGTGATCATCGGATCGATAATTTTTGTAATAAGGATAGTGGGCTATCTTTATTATCATATTATCGTTTGAATTATGTAGCTGTGATTCTTGACGTCGTTGTTCATTATAGTTTTTCTTTGATATCAATTCTATTGCATCAATATCTATAGGATTAGGCAACCACCTTCCTAATGGAGCATATTGTAAGAGATCAGGAGTAGATACAAGACAAAAATCATTATCGTATCTTCCTCTTAATTCATCACCATGATAGTGTTTTAAGTATATCTTGTTTTTGTTTTGTTTTTCTAGACTTATTTTTAGTGAACCATATGGATGATGATAATGCCATATATCGTAATTTTTTAATTTTCTGAAAAATTTCCATCTAGAAAGAGGTGAATAATAATTGAACTTATTTCCGCCAAACTGTTTGTAAATTATTTTATTAAATACAAATACGTCTGCGTTGTCACCATGTTTGTTCTGGTGGTTTGCAATTATTGACGCAACCCCGGCAGTATTATTTACGTGTGCTATTTTCAAGGATGATAGTTATCCATCGAATATTTTGTTCATACACTTCTGTTAAATGTGGTGGTGTATGTACTAGTCAATCTGCTTTTTGAGTGGAAGTATGATTTGAAGAAGAAGAAGAAGAAGAAGCAATAGCGCCTGAAGAAGTAGGTTTGAGATAAAAATTATTATTATAGAAATCCATTATCTCTGACATTTCATTTTCATTTAAGACATTACCGTCTGACATTTCTGCAAATAATTCAATTTCTGACACATCTATAACGGTAGGTAATACCACAGATACTTGTTTCTGAGATAATATGAATTTGATTGCTAGTTCAGACATATTCCATCCTTTTGCATTTGCGATATTTTTTAATTTCTCTATTTTTTGCATGGATTCCAAAATCCATTCTTTTTTTCTACTACTCCTGTGGTCATTTTTATCAAATACAGTATTTTCGTTAACTTTTCCTGTTAATACCCCAGATGCATCTGGAACTCTAACCATAACTCCTACATCATATTCTCTAGCCGCATCTAAAAAGTCCCTTCCGGGATCCTGTTCTAAAATATTATAAACTGTCTGGAGGCATGTTATATTACGTTTTCTCATAGCTAACAATCCCTCATCTCGCCAGCCTATAGCAGGACCAAGTGCGACGCCATGGCTTCTAATTTTACCAACCTGTACCAAATCATCTAGTGATGTAAATAGATCATCATTTTTTATAGCATCCATTTTTGGATTATGAAGACTATAAACGTCTATGTAATCAGTTTGTAGGCGGTTCAAGCTTTGCTGTAATGCATATTTTAAAAATCTCGTATCGTTATGCTTTTGTGGTAATTCGTTATGACCAATCTGCTCTGCATTATACATATCATAGCCCCATTTCGTAGAATAAATTATCTCGTCACGTTGCATGCCTTTGAAAGCTTGAGCTATCAATTTTTCACTTCTCCCCTTTCCATACATGTCAGCAGTTTCGTAAAAGTTAATACCGAGATCGTAAGCGCGTTTTAACATCTTTATTGCTTGATTATCGTCGATCTCCTTCCCACCAGTCCACCAATTAAGGGCAATGGTCCATGCACCAAACCCTATCTCACTTACCTTGAGGCCGCTTTTACCTAATTTCCTATATTTCATGTCCTAGCTCAATATCTTTTCAATTTCGGCTGCAATTTGTTCAAATTTTGAATCGTCTAAAATAGGTTTATTATTACAAATTGTAGCTGGATGATCTATATTGTCGTCCTTGTCAATATCAAGGTTTGTTAGCCGATAATTATTATCATCAGAGAAACTAATTGGAATCCATGACTTACATCCTTTCCATTCAGGCTTGACATTGACTTCAAAAGGGCGATTTATTTTGTAAACTCTTAACAATATTACACTCATAGGCTTTTTAGGGTTATATTCCATCCTTATGTTTACATAACGATCATTCCATATATGATATTTCCCCAACTTTTGTACGAGTGTTCTATCATTAATTTCTCTAACGAACACCACTTTTGCGAACGAACTTATGTTATTCTTAGTGCTATCCGTTAAGAAAGTATTCTGTTGTATTATATCTAGATTACTAGCATAATCAGCCTGAATCAATTCTTTTGATTGGTGTTCAAAAGTAGGGAATAGGTAAAAAATATTATGCTTCAATTCAAAGCCATTTCTATATTCCATAATACCACCCTTTCGTAGAAGGACCTGTTGCCTTCCTTCTTCAAGTGCTTTGCAGACTATGGCCCATTCCTTCAATGCGGCATTTGGTATGGTTTCCATAATACTTCTTTCGATCAAGAAACACGTATATGTCTATGCATCATCCAAGGCTCTTTACTATATCTTCAATATTTTTATAAATACAGACCACCATTGGAGTATCTTTGACGACATATCTACTAACTTGGCTTTCACGTAATTGAATTATCAAATCTTGAAAAGCCGTTAGATCATTAGTCTCAAATGCAAGCGTAAAGTCGTGATCATCAATACCGAATGAATAAGACGTATTAAGTCTTATCTGAGGAAATTTTCTCCCAAGCATTATATGCTCATCCATCATTTTTTTCCTTTCCTCATAAGTAAGTAAATACCATTCCCTTGACTTTGTAAACGGATACACAACAACATATTTCATGGGTTGACTCTTTTGTTCGTCCATCATAAATCCCGGCGTAATTTTATTATCAGAATATATTGATTGACGATATACCGACAGATAAATCATAGAAGGCTCAATATATTTTCCAAAAACAGTTGAATATATCTTTGATGTTAATATTTGCATCTTTTCGACTGAATCGGAAATAATCCACAGCATAAAATCTGTATCCTTGCGAAGTCCTACCGTAGAATATGTTCGAACTTTCATCTTCGTATTAGCGACTTCTATTAAACTTGAGAACTCCTTTGCTGCCTCCTCCTTGCCGATTTCATTCAACCATCTCCATTTTGGATCGACTTTAAAGAATGAGAAATTAAGAAATGGAACAGCAGTTGTATTTTGAGATGCTGTATCATTCTTTGACCCATTGTCATTCTTGTTGGAGACCATTTTTTAAACAAGAGAATACGTAGTGACACTATATTTAAAACTAGGTGTCAGAAAGAGATCTGCTGTAATTGGCAAATAAATTAATTAATTAATTAATAATAGATCTATTTAAAAACAAACAATTGACGAAGTGAAATTGGATCTACACATATTCTACATAATTCAAATCTTCTTAATGAACCTTTATTTGTCTTCTAGACCAAGCCAAACATAGCCTTTTGTCTCTAGCTTTTCTGATAACGTTTTATCTCCAGATTTTATAATCTTTCCTTTTGCCATAACATGAACATAATCCAGCCGCGATAGATATCTTAGTATTCTGGCGTAATGTGTAATAACTACTACACCTGCTCCCGTTGTTATTAGTGTGTTAATTGCTTCAGCAACTGATTTTACTGAATCAATATCCAAACCAGAATCAGGCTCATCCAGGATAGCAATACTTGGTTTCAAAACTAGCATTTGCATTACCTCCGATCTTTTTTTCTCCCCACCTGAAAATCCTTCATTTAGATATCGGCTGAGGAATGAAGGATCAAGCCCTACATTGTCTAGATTTTTTTTCACATACTCATGGAATTCCCTAACTGTTAAGAAAACTTCTCTGTTCTTTTGTTCTTCTCCAAGGGATTTGCTCAATGTATTATATGCGTTTCTTAAAAAGTGGCTATAACCAACACCCGAAATCTCAGTTGGATACTGAAAACCTAAGAATAAACCCTTTTTAGCCCTCTCATCAGTTGACAAGTCTTTGATGCTTTGTCCTTTAACAAGAATATCTCCAGATGTGACTGTATATTTTGGATGACCTAACAATACATTTGCAAAAGTGCTTTTACCTGAGCCGTTAGGGCCCATAATAGCATGGACCTCACCTTTATCTATATTTAGATCAAGGCCTGTTAGAATCTCTTTTTCTTCAATGCTTACATGTAAATCCTTAACCTCTACATACGACATCTATATAGTACAGATGATTATCCGATTGTATATAATATAAGGCTATGTGTATAAAAGCTACATTCCATTAATAAATTTTATTTCTAATGTAGGATATTCATCCTATAGCAATTTTTCCTGTCATATATGGATGGACTTTACAATAGTACGGGTGTTCTCCTGCTCCAATTTTACTGGCTGGAATGCTGTACTTTTGGTTAGCATTTAACATATCAGAATCAAATAATTTACCGGTATCAGGATCATCTGGACCTTTACCGCTTGTTGCGGTATGCAGGGTAGAGTCCTTGTTTGTCCATATGACCAATGCATTGCTAGCTACCTTTGCTGTATTCGGATCAAAATTAGGGTTGCCCTGTATTGATGCTCCTTTAAGAATAGTTATAGAAACCTTGTTAGCGAATTTTGATTCATCTACAGCCGATCCTGCTGATTGTTTGTTGTTGTTATTTTCTTTACTTTGTGCAGACACTGGGGGAAGATTTGTTCTAGTTACAGAGTCTATAGTTCCGGGAGTTGGAAGAACCTGAGTAAACGAATAATATGTTACTATACCAGTAAAAGCACCTAGTGCGAGAATTACAATAAAAGCAACTTTTCCAACAGAACCCATAGCTATACGCATTTCTTTGTTCAAGTACCCATATTAATTTTTTCTAATTGTGGTTAATTGCTAAGCATCCTAGGAAAAAAGTGTCGACCTTTGTTATTGCAGTGACATGGTACAATACTGTAATTTGTCCTTATAAGATGTCTTTTATTATCTTGAGCTTGAGAATTTCCATCGTCGTCATTCAGCGATTATTATCTCTTTTATGATCAGTAGTATAAGACACTTAGGGAAATAACAAAATGGATAACCCAAAAACCAGCTCATCTATCTGGAAACAAATATACTCTTTCAGGTTCTAAAGTTCAGTATACCATATATGCACTATAGGAACAATGAACTGACGTTATGCTTTGGAATGATAGTATTTTCCATGTCGTTGATTACTATTGATTCAGCAATGGCGGCGGAAATAACAAATAATGTAAGCAGCTACAACAATGCATATAATATTAGCAGCATAAACTCTGTAACACGCGGGGACAACATAGTTCCCTTTTCTACTTTGAGTAACTTATCTTCAACGAGCCCAAATCCAATAAGAGCCAGTTGTTTTGTGTATGGGTACGTTTCCAATGATAGACCATTAGGAAATCTGCTTATTATTAAATTTAGAAGAGATGGATCTTGTAACCCTACTATAGAGTTATTTACAAATCTAGGAACAGTTATAGGTATTGTCCCGGGAGGCAACGATTCAGAAGGATTGCTAGGATATGATGCACTAGTTTTCATTAAATATATAGAAAAACCATCTCAGAAAAAGAATGCGTTCGTTTCTTAATTTGTCAATGTAGCTTTCTTAATTAGCCTGGTATTGAATTAATCTTGTAAGCATACTTCTCCAAATTCATTCCTGTAAGCTATTTAGTTACTTGAAGATTTTGCTACCATGATATATCCTATATATCATAGAAGAAAGAACCAATAATAAGTCTCTCTAGTAATGATTTGACATCCTAAGAATTAACAAATTTTATTATGTCAAGTTCCATTACTTACTTAGCCTCAGTCTATGTATATGTCTTGGAGATTCCAAGATTTCGTATTATGTACTTTGAGACTCCCACTAATGAATCCAGATTCAACAGATCGGTGTTAAGCGAAAAATCAAAAACATCGAGATCGATGCCAAAATTAAAACCATATAAATTGCGATAGATCTGCTTGTTCTCTTCATCACGCATTTTTATGATCTCTCTTGCTTCAAAGAAGCTTATGTTATCTCTATTTGCCATTCTTTTTGCTCTGTTATCTTGAGAACCTTTCAACCAAAACTTAATAGGTCCCTCGGTTAGCCACGGAAGAGTATAGCTAGTTATAATGACATCCCCCTCATTAACTATTTGAAGTAATTTTTCGTCTACCTCCTTGTCAAAGGAAGGATTTGATTTTCGCTCATTCATAAATTTTTTAGCCTCTTGTGTATCCCACCAATCATCCCCTGAAATCACATATCCTTTGTCACCAGCCAGAATTTTCAAGATGTCACCACCATTACATATTTTGAGATTAAATTCTTTAGCAAGTTCCAAAGCAATAGTAGTCTTTCCTACAGCAGGCCATCCCGAAATAATTATGCCGACTTTTTTGTTATTATACATCAAGTCCCTGTCATACTCGGCATAGCAGTTTTGGTGACTTTGGATATAATTCCACTAAATGCGAACGATGTGATAAGGAACCAACCCCACAAATACACTTCTCCGTTAATACTGCATGAACTCCTAGAATCACCTTTATGCACATTTGCATCTCCACATATTATCCAGGGTATATGAATAGGTGAAAGAGCTGTCGTTGCCCCAAATATCGCGGGAAATACAAATATCCAGAGCATAAATGACGGCATCATATAAATAAGCATAGGACGCATCTGTTGTTGTTGCATTTCCATTGTCATTTTATTTACATAAGCCTGCTTCTTCTTTAATTCCTCAATGCGGCTCTTATCTTGTTTTTTTATTGCGGAAGTATATTGTTTTCTCCATTCATTAGTTTCTTTCATTATTTTATTCATCTTTTCAATATCTGTTGTTTTTTTGCGTAGCATTGCCATAGCAAAATTCATTCCAATTGAAATTAAGGAAGCTACAATCATAGCTGTGAACATATCTGGAAATATTGGATGTTTGGTATAATGTGGAGATAATCCTGGCAGTTGCATTATTAAGGAATCAATCAGATCTATCAACTAATTTTTCCTGCCTTTATCTGATAATATATTAGCTATTGTTGATGCTGCATCTTCCATTTTGTTATGGTTATTCATTATTATCATAAATGGTGATCCGGTTAAAACAGAACAAGTAACAATCATGGCTTTTGAAATATCAAGTTCAGATTGAACGTCCTCTATCGAAGCGACATCTCTGTTACGTGTTCCGTCGGATCGTCTTCTATCTACTACTTCACCCGGATCTGCGGCAATTAATACCATATGTGTGGGTTTTATAATATTAAGCAGACGCTCCGGAATACCTGGATAATATCCTTCATTGGTGTTTATAAAAAGATGAGTATCAATAATCATGATACTATTGACACTTTTCATTTCTGCTATCCTTTTTGCAGCCATCTCTTGTAAACGCCGCTGGTTTAAGATGGATAACTTTCGCATTTCATCTCTATTTTTCACTCCTATTTTCTTGGCCTCCTCAAACATTAAAGTTCCAAATACAAGAACAGACGGGTTGTATCCATTGTGCTTTAATAACTCTGCTGCTCGAGATATTACAGTAGTTTTTCCTACACCAGATATTCCTACTATAATTAGATGCCTATTACTACTTTCTGCCAAGAAGAGCCGCCAATTTAGGCATATGAACGTCTACTTGTTCCCTGATGAGTAAATTATAATAGTTCACCAAAATGTCTACCATTAGAAGAATACCAATTCCCGATCCAAAAACATTTAGTACATCAGATGCTGATGCAAGCAGACCTATTATAATAGCTCCAAGAATTGTTACTGATGGAATATACTTATTAAGTAGTACTTCGACCGAACCTTCGGATCTTCTGAATCCGGGTACCTGTACATCGGCGTCTAGTAAGTTCTTTGCAGCAGATTTTGGAGATAGCCCACCTAATTCAACCCACAATCTTCCAAAAATAGTTACAATGGTAGTAAGGAACAGCACATAAACCACAGCTCTGACAGGATCTTGTGCTGCTGTATCGAGGCTTCTTGGTGAAGTAATGTAG
>JBKPEX010000222.1:0-2169 GCA_046728625.1 Thermoproteota archaeon | reverse complement strand
GATTTGAGGAATGGGAGTTCCATAGATAGCATGTTGGCAAGGGTCGTTATAACGAACGGCCAACGTACATTCAAATTTCCTCAGGTTACAGTTCATAATGGGACATTCTCTGTAAATTATCTATTTCCTGATATCGGTAATTATCAGAGCATCGTAAGGATAGATTCAGCCAATTTTTCCACCTTAGCATCATTCCAGGTTTTTGTACCATTCCAGGCTTCTGTAAACTTAGCATCTAATTATGGCTGGTGGATAATTATATCTATAATAGGGATTTCGGCGTTCGTTGTATTTTTTATTAGAATAGTTAAAAGGAGGAACAGAGCATAAAGTGATCCGGAGAGAAACAAAAATTGATTGACAAAATCAAAGAGCGTTTGTCGTCTTCCCGTCATCATATTATCGTTCCAGTCACCATTAACAAAAGGATAGGATCTGTGGACACTAGTGATTCAATCCTCTGCATATTGACAGTTTTCATGATTTTCATTGTAGTGGGCACAACCAAGTCGTTACCTTTAGTAACTCATAACGCGTTCGCTGATGGCTTAGCCCAAGAACAAATTTCATCATCTTTAGGAAATAGAAGAGCAGATCTACTTGTAAAAATGGACCCGCCGGTAGTTACAACTGAAACATTGAAAAAAGGTCAAAATCCGATCCTAGAGTTCAGGCTATTTGACACTAACACAAACAAGTCATTTAGTCATGTTACGTATTTTATCAGTATACAAAAAGAAGGTAAAAGATTATTATCTGACTGGTTCCATTCACACGATGGCGATCTTCGAATAGTGATAAAGAACAACAACGCGAGCAGGATTACTGTTTCTAGCCAGGGGCTAGAACCTATAACTGGGTCGTACATTGGTACAAAGGACAATCCTGCAACCATATCAGGCCCCATCTTTTTAAATGGCGGACTATATCAATTTAAAGTCCGAATAGCTACGGTAGATTCGGACACAAGCGTCCTGTCAGCTGACCAACAGAGGCTCTATAATAGCTTGATGAGCATAGGAGATACCAAATCACAGCCAATAGACATAGAAGGTAAACGCATTCCTATTAAAATTACGTCGTATTATGACAGAATAAAGGATTTTAAATTTGATAGCAAGACTATGCAGATGCAGTTTGATATGCCATTTAACTGGAATACTAGCAGAATAAATAAAACAAGCATTTTTGTTCACCAGGAGATCTCTGTTCCAAAACCAAACGCTTTCACAGCAAACAAGTCTTATGTAGGGACAGTGAACGGTGTTGATATATCCAAGAATATCATGCTGGATGATACTCCACATCAGAATCAAATAATTCATGTTATGTTACCAAAAAATACAATAATTCAGCTTGCTGATCGTGAAAGTAAAAAAAATATCCTTGGAAACATTATGGAATTTTCAATAAAGCCAAGTAGCTCGAAGGGATCGACTCCTTCAATGGGCAACATGCCTATGTCTGGATCGTAGATCTTTTATCGACGATGGATCCGCGGAACAATAACAAAATTCATAATCCTAGAAATGATATTTTGGATCAGAACACATCGGACATCTACGATTCCATATAGATAGAGGCGATATTTCTCGGCAGCTATATCGATCAACTATAAATAATACATTAGCATCTTTGTTACATGGAAGCTCCTGCTACGTCTACAGTGGTCTCGCTCCTTTCATCCCCAATAGGACTTGTGTTAAGGCCTGACATCATTATCCTCGAAAGTGATTCTAGCGTAGAACAAGCGACTGAATTGATGAAGGAGAAAAACTCCCGAAGTGTTTTTGCTTCAAACAGAGGAGAAGTAGTAGGTATAGTAAGCAAGACTGATATACTTTTTAAGGTCTTGTCTCAGAACAGAAACCCTGCAAAAGTCAAGCTTCGGGAGATCATGACATGTCCTGTACTTGCTATTGCTCCAAATACCACAATTAGGGAAGCACTCTCCGTGATGGATAAGCACAATGTACGACAGGTCATGGTCCATGCGTATGCTGCGGCTTTGGGAATAGTGACTAGGGATGACATTTATCAAAAGATAGAGAAATTATCTATCGTCTCAGAAGACGCCGTCATGAGTGGAACACCAGTTTGTTTGATTGATCCTAAGACAGTAGCGTATGTCAAGGATGACAGTAAGATCAACTTCAAATGCCCTTATTG
>JBKPEX010000401.1:0-2525 GCA_046728625.1 Thermoproteota archaeon | reverse complement strand
TCTAGAAAGCTTATGTACATTGCATTTGATGAGGAACAGGCAAGAGTTGGTGGTATAGATGTGACAAAGCTTAACTACCTCTTCATTGTACTTGCCGCTGTTACTGTCATCAGTTCTGTACGGCTAGTAGGAGTTTTGCTTATCTCTTCATTGATAGTAATTCCAAATATTACCGCAATGATGTTTGGAAAGGGATTTAAGAAGACATTATTGATCTCTATATCGACTGCGGGTCTGTCGGTAGTTGGGGGAATAATAACATCATACGTTATGAATATAGCTCCTGGAGGAACAATTGTTATTATCTCAGTTGGCATCTTTCTTGCTGTAATCAGTCTCAGATACTCGATCAGGGCAATTAAAGAAGTAAAAGAAAGACATACTAGGCAAATCAGAACTGTGAATAGATAATTAATTTAGTTAGGAGGATCTCCAATTAATCATTGTTTGAAATCACATACTCTAAATTATGTTTCTTTGCCTTCTCCTTTAGCATAATCCCCATAGTAGAGATATTCTATTTTTATTTAGTTTACCAAATGAGCAATAATAATCAAATATAGAAAATAATACAAATAAACAGTTGGAAAGCTACAAAGAGCGTCACGTTAGCTGGTTAGAAAACTTTTATGATCTTATTGTAGCCATTATTGTCTTTCAGCTAAGTAGAAATCTCAATGAAGATGTGTCTCTATATGGATTCCTCGGTTTTGTAGCTCTTTTTATTCCAGCGGTATGGTCATGGGTTGGTGTAACTTTTTATTCGACTAGATTTGAGACAGATGATTTGGCGCATAGGCTTCTGATGCTATTACAGATTGCTGCGGCTGCTTTCATGGCCGTAAGTGTACCTGATGGATTAGGTAAGAATTCAAGCTGGTTTGCGCTGTCTTATGCCATAATGCGTATCATTCTAGTAATAGAATATCTGCGTACTAGAAGACATGTTCCATCTGCACGCCTGCTTACGACAAGGTATTCCATAGGATTTTCTGTTGCAGCAGGAATATGGTTTGCATCCATGTTTGTACCCCCACCAATTAGGCTGATTTTCTGGGTAATAGGACTTGGAGTTGATATAGGCACTCCTTTGTTGTTTGCAAGACAGCTTTCAGTACAATTTGCACCTCATATACACCATTTACCTGAGCGTTTAGGCTCCTTTACAATTATTGTTTTAGGCATTTCTATACTAGGCGTTGTTGACGGAATTGCAGCTCACAATTGGACTGTACCCTCTATAATATCTGCTGGACTTGGGTTAAGCATTGCATTTAGTTTATGGTGGATCTACTTTGATACTGTTGATGGTTCAGAAATCAGAGCTCTTCGTGAAGATAAACGAATTGGAATATACATTACCTGGTTGTATATACATTTTCCGCTGATAATTGGCTTCACTGCATTTGGGGTTAGTATTGAACATGTGGTCCTCAGTGATCAAGCAACAGCTTTGCCCTCTCCCGAAAAATGGCTTTTATGTATTTCTACTTTCCTCTGTTTGTTTACACTGGGGGTAATACAAATGACGTCAGCAATGACTAGTCCTAATCCTATTTCTTCATCATCTTCGCTGGTTAAATCAAAGAAATCAACAACGTATATAGCCGCCATTTATAGCTTAGTAGCTGCTATAGCTGTACTTTTGCTTGGTGTCATGTTAAAGGATAGCATCTTAATGCTGCCCGCATTTCTTATAGGTGTCATGGCTATAGCATGTACAGGCCAAGTGATATTAGATTTGAAACGACATCCTCATCATCGTTTCTCAAAATTTTAATTACCCGCTATCAATGTAGCATCTCATGAGAGTTATTCTGGTTTTGTAGAGACCATATGAATTGAGTATAGGAGTTCTACATCCACTTTTGTTAAAAAGACCCAAAATTACTACAAATTCAACAATTGAATATATGTATATGTTATCAATCATGTGCTTTTGGAGATATAGTTATAGCAATTACAATTAGATTAGCAGAAAGATGGTGATGTATTAGCCTTATTATTATCTCTTGATTACTTAACCATTTACAGTTGGGTTAGTAATAATTAAGTACACTAGTTATCGAGTTAAGTCAAGTAAGCCTTTATAGGTTAGCCAAAAGAATTCTCAATATTCAATTTCTACAATCTGAATACCAAAATCTTAGATAAGACTGATTCTTGATGCTGATTATGGCACTTTAAAGATATTAACTATTGCTGTACTTCCATATTGAAAGTTGTGGTGCTCATTAATACAAGTTACATGTGCTACCACAGAGAACACTATTCAACCAGTTAAGTATATTGGGGGTTCTTATACCATCTTAGGATATAATAAAGTGAAATGGACACCCCAAAGGATAAAGGTACATCATGGAGCACGATCAGATACATATTAGAGCAGAATTCACTATAGAAGAAGGAAAAATAGAAGAATTCAAGAGACTGGTAAAGGACATGAGCAGAACAGTTGAAGCGAGCGAGCCAGATACTATAAATTATCAGTTTTATCTAAATAGAGATGAGACAAAGTGTATAGT
>JBKPEX010000201.1:0-4552 GCA_046728625.1 Thermoproteota archaeon | reverse complement strand
GCATAATCTACCTGGATGAACATTAACAATATCGCGTTAATAATTTACTTCTATGGATATTTTATTTTTAATGTGGGTTTGTGTTTCTACTTATTGTTATCTTGGTTGTGACACAGTAAGGATTACAAGAATTTGAGTTTATGGATCCAGGAATTAACTATCATTTATATTAATTTTTAAAACAATAGGTATTTATGCACGGGTCCTTTTTTATTCCCAATCTGTGGAATTATCAATACAGGTATATCGTAGTAGCAGTCTTCTTTCAAAATGCTGTAAATGCTTTGGAGTATTTGTATATTAATAAACGGTTTATATGTAACAACAAGATCTTTTTGATTGAAATAGAAATTGGAAAATGATCTGCAGTACAAGGATACTAAATATAAAAATATCAATGGTAACCTTCTTCGAAGTAAGACAGAATTTTCCCAGGGAGTCAACACAGGTGATTACCTAATAACAGAAATAAAAAAAGATTAGTTATGCTAAAATCCAAGGCGCTAGTAATGCTATCTGGCGGTTTAGATTCGGCTACCTGCCTTTACTGGTCAAAACTAAAATTTGCCGAGGTTTCAGCTATTACTTTCAATTATTATAAAAGGCTAAGAGGGGAGAAAAAAGCTACTATTGAATTAGCCAAAAGTGCCAATGTTACAAATTTCTTTGAAATTAACATTCCTTTTATCAAAGAACCTGATGATTTTTTTAATTCCCATTTTTCCCGTCTAAACTTCGATGATCCTAGATGGTTATCATACATCCCGGCTAGAAATATGTTGTTCTATTCCATCGCTGCCTACTATGCAGAATTTCTAAATATTAAATATATTATAGGGGGACATAATAGTCATGATAAAGTCTTTTTCAGGGATGCGACAAAACCATATATAAGGAAGCTAAATTCGCTTTTTAAACAAGGATGTTTATTATGCGATGACAATCCCTATAAAATAATACTACCATTAGCGACGATGAAAAGAAAAAATATAATCAACCTTGCATTAAAATTAAAAGTTCCAGTCGAACTAACATGGAGTTGTCATAGCAAAGGTAAGATACACTGTGGGCAATGCTATGCTTGTAAGCAAAGACTAGATGGGTTCAATTCGCTGGGGTTAAAAGATCCAGTATTTCTTTATTCATAACTGATCTCGAGGCCACTTTTCTATAGGCAACGCAAGGCTTACACCAACACAGGGAATCGTTACCTTTATGTCTGGTACTCTGCATAACTGTAGATCTTCACCATGCGGTAGTCATTATTTTGTATATAATTTATCATAAATTTTGACTACCACTTTTTTTAAAAAAATAACACTAAGAACTGTTGGAGGTATAAGGCCGATCCAAATTAAGTCTGCTGGGTAGCCTTTAGATGAGATTAATATCATTATAAAGAAAAAAGAAATGCTCAATGCGAATAAAAAGAATAATACGAATAATATTATCATTGTAATATGTACCTTTAGTAATAGATCAACCATACATATAGCCGATCAATGAACTGCATTAACATTAATAACCATATATGACACCAATTGAATGAAACCCTAAAATGATGAAACCCAAAATAGAATCTAAATCGTGGGATCATATTATAGAGAAAACTATATTGAAAAAATGGGATGAGGAAGATAACTACAGATTTATAGCACTAGATGAAAAGCAAGCATTCGTAATAGATACCCCTCCACCATATCCGTCAGGTAAACCTTGGCATATTGGAGCGGCAGCTCACTATGCACAAATAGATATGATTGCAAGAACTGCAAGGATGAATGGGTATAATGTTTTGTTTCCTGTAGGTATCGATAGGAATGGATTGCCAGTAGAAATTTACACAGAAAAGAAATATGGAATAAGGATGAGACAGATGGACAGAAAAAAATTTCTTGACCTTTGTAAGGTCGCCCTTGATGATCTAGAATCGGAAATGATTCAGATAATGAAAAATATGGGTCTGAGCTGCAACTTCAAAGAATATTATCGTACTGATTCAGATGAATTTAGATTTTTAACACAAAGTACATTTATCTGCTTGTGGAAACGTGGACTTATATATCTTGCAAATAGACCAAATAACTATTGCCCAGATTGTGGAACGACCATCGCAGATGCAGAAATTGTCTATAACGATATTCCAACAAAGCTTGTTTATATAAAATTCAGAATTAAGGAGACAGCTGATACCATTGTTATTGCTTCAACTAGGCCAGAATTACTTTTTGCATGTCAAGCCGTTATTGTAAATCCTAATGATGAACGCTACGTGCATCTTCATGGAAAATATGTGACATTACCGATATTTAATAGGGAAGTTAAAATCATTCCACATCATTCTGCCAAATCTGATTTCGGTTCAGGGGCAGTAATGGTGTGCAGCTATGGTGACATAAATGATGTTCAGGTATTCCGAGAATTGGGGTTAAAAGAAATTGTTGCCCTGAATGAGAACGGGCATACTACGACATATGCGCGGCAATATTCCAATCTTAGAATAAGCCAAGCACGAGCAAAGATCATTGAAGATCTAAAGAATAATGGTCTACTCGAAAAGGAAGAAAACATTATACACAGGACTCCTGTATGTGAGCGAAGCAAAACTCCAATCGAAATAATTCCATTACAAGATTATTATATAAAACAACTAGAGTACATTCCCCAAATAAAGGAACTTGCAATGGAAATTAGTTTCCACCCCGAAATGCATAGACAAATCCTGCTCGATTGGTTGGATTCAGTCGCAATTGATTGGCCTATATCAAGAAGACGATTTTATGGTACAGAAATTCCAGTCTGGTATTGTAATAGTTGTCATACTCCGAATCTACCTGAACCTACTAGGTATTATATGCCTTGGAGAGAAAAGCCTCCGTTTGAAAGATGTAGTAAGTGTGGTTGCACAGAATTTACTGGCGAGGATAGAACATTTGATACTTGGATGGATTCTAGTATCACTCCTCTGTTTATTACAAAATACAATAAGGATCAAAAATTTTATACTTATAGTTATCCTACAGAAATAAGACCACAGTCAAAGGATATCATAAGGACTTGGCTCTATTATACAATGCTACGATGCTTTCATTTGACTGGCCGATTAGCATGGTCAGACGTTTGGATCATGGGATACGGTGTAGACGATAAAGGAGAGAAGATGAGCAAGAGTAAAGGAAATGTAATAGATCCATTTCCTATAATACAGAGGTACGGAGCTGACACATTCCGTTTCTGGTCTGCAAGCGAAAGCAACCTGGGTTATGATTTTCGATGTTCTGAGCAAAGAATAATGACATCAAAGAATTTTTTATCCAAGCTATGGAATATTGGACGGTTTATTTCTTCATTCAATGTTACACAGTCTCCCAAGGAACTTAATGCATCTGATAGATGGATTCTTGTTGAACTTTCAAAATTGATTGATGAGTGCAAAAAAGGTTATGATACATACAATTTCTTTATTCCAGCAAATGCAATTAGAGAATTTACCCGAAATATTTTTGCATCACACTATATAGAAATGATAAAAAGCAGGGTATATAATTTGAGTGATGAGGCAGGACAACAATCTGCGATATTTACATTGCATAGGTGCTTATCTACAATTTTAATTATGTTAGCGCCCATATGTCCTTTTATTACGGAGGAATTATGGAGAAACATATATTCTTCACACAGTATTCACATTGAACAAATACCTAAAATTGAAAAGTCAGGTGATCAAGAATTCATAAAGTATACTCAATCAATTATGGACTTCAACTCGATGGTGTGGAACGCAAAAAAGGAGACGGTTTCTAAGGAAAGTGGAAAACCACTTTCGTTAAAGGACCCAATTGATCTTGATATTCCTGTTGAACTAGAACTATTCAAAGATGATTTGCAAAAAATGCATAATTTAAGAACAAGTACATAACAATAAATTCAGATGTACGATTATGCATATATTGGCTTTCCTGAATTTAAAGTAAGGAACACACCTATGAAATGTTATACTTTGTGAAAGAAGTTTGGGGCTTGCAAACGAATAAAATATTATCGAGGTGACAAGGAAGACTAGACACAAAATTGTATTCTAGTAAAGTAGGGGTACAGTATCCATCCTCAATATCAGAGCGTTATCATGTTGCAGTAAATACTCGTAAGGGTATGGACGGTTAAGTTCGTGCTAGCAGCTGCCGCTGTACTAAAAAAATTCACAAGGATCATACGCATCTGATCCTCCATTAACTAACTTCTTATGGCGCGTATGTGGCTAACGGGCTCAGTTTTATGTAGTAAAAAAGAAAGGAATAAGAAATGCTAGTCTATTAGATATTTATTTCGTTTAACATTTCTAATATGTCATCTGCGATATCCATTGCGGTGTGCGAATCAACATGCGGCTCTAATGTCACAAGAAGCATATTTTTGTTGATATAGAAAGTCAAGATCGAGATGTTTTCGCGCTCTATATAGGCAAATCTAGCCCTTCCCATAGACGAGTCAAATTTTGCCCTCATAGACTTTCGGAGAGCAGTTTGAGCCAAGTACAATTCCTCATTTGTCT
>JBKPEX010000178.1:0-5757 GCA_046728625.1 Thermoproteota archaeon | reverse complement strand
ATCCTGCTCTAGAACATTTTTCGTGCCGACTAATTGTTTTATCCAACCTAAGAATTTTTATGCGAATGTTTCTTAATGCATTAATATAGTGAATCCGCCATATATTATATAGATATAATGATGAAGAGGGATGCTAGCGCGATCGGTTTATCTTTTTCTATTTTCTACTATTGTCATGACCAGCTTATCAGAGGAGGAAGAGGCTTTTCCATTTGACCCTTCCACGTCAACAACAAACAGCAAAATATAGAGAAGTAGATAAAAAGCGGTGGTTTGTAAGATACCTAATACTCGCAGCGGTGGCCACAGTGCTTGCTCTGAAAATATATTGGTTGCTATTTGTTGTAGACGTCTTTGTAGGGCTTTACAGTGTTCTTACATCTGTCTTTCTTTTCAGCATTCTATTCTTAGCATATCTAAAGTTCAGAGACCCTTATTTGGATGCAAGAAACATTGTGCTTTCAGAGAACAATAGACCTCTTATTACGATTGTAGTACCGGTCAAAAACGAAGAGGATAATATAAGGAATTGTGTCCAGTCATGTATCAATTCGACGTACCAGAGAAAGGAGATCATTATAGTTAATGATGGCAGCACAGACAAAACTACGGAAATACTAGATGAGTTACGAAAAGAAAATTTAAATTTAAAAATAATACATTTATCCAAAAGCGTAGGTAAGAAACAGGCTATTGAAGTTGCGACTGAAGTTGCAAAGGGAGAAATTTATTTCTTTATGGATAGTGACTGCGACATGGCAAGCGATGCAGTTGAAAACGCAGTAAAGATTTTCTTGTCAGATAATAAAATAGGAGCAGTTACCGCTCATGGAAGAGTTAAAGGCACCGAAACTAGTAGAAACATCTTGTTAAAAATGCAGGGTGCGTATATAGACGGCTCATGTAGACTTCTCAAAGGAAGTGAAACGTCATATTCCTCCCTTACTTGCTGTTCAGGATCCCTTAGTGCGTATAGGAGAGCGGCAGTTCAACCTATTATGCACGCTTGGGCCCATGACAGGTTCGTGGGAATCGAGTTCAAATTTGCCACGGACAGACGGATGACGGCTTTTGTGCTTGGTGCAAAACCACCGGAATCTAACAAAAAAGATAAGCCAAGCTACAATGGTAATAAGGCTATTCCAATTTTACAAACAGGACAGGATGATCTCGATTCAATGAGGTCTTCATCTGATCCCGACGTCGAAACACAAAAAAAGAGCCCAAAGTGTGCATGGCGCGTTTTATACAGCCCTAGTGTCAGGGTCAATGTTGGTGTACCCTATACATTATCTGCCCTTATAAGACAGCAAATAAGATGGAGAAAGAGCTTTATAAGAAGCATCTTTTCAACAGGAGGGATATATTGGAAGCGGCCTATGCCTGCTCCCTTGATATACTACTTGATGCTGAGCCTAAAACTCATGCGGCCTGTGGTGCTGATTAAAGCGCTTTTCTTCTTGCCATTGAGTGGGGATTATATTACATCATTTCTACTTTTTCTGGGAGTATTTTACTCTTCAATGATTTATGGAGTAGAGTATAGACTGCGAAATCCAGGAAGTGATCTTTGGCTATATAGACCAGTCTTTACATTCCTATCGACATTTGTATATACGTGGCTAACATTTTATGCGGCTATAACTATCAAAAAGACAGCGTGGAGATAAATACCAGATTATTATTGCAGGAGACAAACAAGTCAAATGACTGACAAAAACCATGAAAAATCTGAAAATTCTCAAGTAGGCAAGATTAAGAAGCAGAAGAGGCGTATGTGGGACTCTGTTTTGGTTGTAATTGGGATGAGCCTTGGTTTTATTGTTATTATAATGAAAATAACAGGTTATTGGCCTTGCGATATTGCAGCAACTTTTCGTATAAAAGGAGTATCCTGCGAAAGGCCTGCGATCGAAAACATGCTTACAATAGCCAATTCTATCCGGGAATATTTGTCCTCGACAGTAGGTCTTCATGCACCGCAATTTCTGGCTGTTCATTTTTTATTACTATCTCCTCATAGTATCGTACTATAGTTATAGGTGAGACTTTGGGGATAGAAATTTCCTTTCCCTCTACCATGTCAACTAGCATTTTGGGGAAGTTTGCTCCTGCGAGTGTAGAGAAAATAGTTCCTCCTCCCATTCTTGGATTGATTTCCACTAATTTTAAGATCCCATCAGTAGACTCCTTCATTTGAATGCAGCAAGGGCCCCTAATTCCAACGCATTCGGCCATCTGCATGCAGGTCGATTCTATTTCAGGATCTAAAATAATCCTACCCTTTGTAGAGATGCCACCTTTTGTTTGAATCCGTATCCGGGGCACAGCAATCAAACCTCTCTTATCCAGATCCGAAAGAACGTCAATGGTGTACTCTCTTCCTGGTAGAAACTCTTGAAATATCATATCCTCAAATTTGGAGCTAACATATCTTAAATCGGATTCATCATCGATTCTTATAATATCACGACTTCCTTTACCAAATCTCGGTTTTGCTATAACTGGAAACTGCTTTACCTTGTTTGGCTCAGCAGTGGTAAAAGGAAGAATAAATTTATTGCATAAGGTCCGAAAAGTTAGAATCTTGTCACGACATATTTCCAGAGAATCTCTATCGCTAACTATAGCCTTAGCTCCAAGATCTGCTAAAGCAGCCAAGTTTTCACTATAGGGATATATGTCAAAACCTGAGGAGGGCATCAGGATGTCAACGTGATTCGCCATTACTATTTCAAACAATCGATCGAGGAAAGATGCGTTATCCGCTTCAGGAATTACCTCATTGATATCAGACATAAAGAAGCCGGCAGATAGAGAGCTTGAATCAGTAGCGACAATTTTCCCTTTGTATCCACCCATTCTTAAAGATTTTATTGTATTGATTCCTGCTGGTGCTGAAGAGCCGGGAACAAGGATGGTTTTTATTTGATGTCTAGGCAATGATACTGACCAATCTGCGTTGTATGATAGTTATGGTCATTACAATATAAGTATTTATGCCGTTTTTACCCAGAAGTGTGATACGTTAAAGAACTATAAGAAAAAACCATTTGATATATGAAACTGAATCCAAAACAAGATTTCCACGTACATTCTAATTATAATGATCATTCATCAGCAGACCTCACTATTCCAGCAATAACTGAGCAGGCCGTGGTTCTAAAATTGGAGAAGTTGGCTATAACTGAGCACGTTAGACGAAGTTCTAGCTGGATCCCAAAATATTTGAAAGAGATTAATTTGTACAGTTCAGCTTTAGAAAGCAAAGATAATGGTAAAGAATCTCCAGAAATTATCACTGGATTCGAAGCAAAAATTTTGCCTGACGGTTCTATAGATTGCCCAGATGAATACGCTAGGGATTTCTTTTTGATTGCGAGTTTCCATACCGTTTATGGAGATAAGAGCGTCTGGTTTAATGCGCTCAAAATGGCCATTCGAAATCCAGACGTCACGGTACTTGGCCATTTGGCACCTGAGCCGACCTTTAGTTTGGAACGTAGCGAACTAGAGGAGATTGCTGATCTGATCGCATCTAACGACAAGATCGTTGAGCTTAATGCAAAGTATCACAGACCTCCGATTGATTGGATATCCTCATTTAGGCAGAAAGGAGTAAGGTTCCACCTCGCCAGCGATGCCCATTCCCTTAAAGAAATAGGACAATTCAGTAAGATATCTGATCTTATTTCTTTGGTTGAGGACTCAACAGAATTGTAATTCTTATCTACCAAAATACTACTATTACAGACTCTTGATACCGATAAATTCATAGAAATTGAATATAATGAAGGTGCTCAAAACAATATGATACAGTGCGTCTTCACGTAAAGTGGATTCTAAGCTGGAGGCTAATTATTACAACCTTGTCTAAAGTCTCAATCTCAAGGTAATTGAGTCGCTGTTTAAATTGATAAGTGCGATTTTATAAGAACCAAATTAGCAGCAAAATTAATTTGTACGCCACAATTTAATGAAGTTGTCGTATATTGTATGCTTAAGGAAAAGAGAGCCAAATACAAGAAAAAGGACTACCATTGTGTCAAAGCGGATAATTGAATTACTGATATCGGGGCTCAAAGTGTAACGCATAACCTACATAATGTCTAGGATGATTCCACAACGCTTTTCTTCAGTAACAAATACTATAATAGTCAATAAAACCCCTTAATAAGCCGTTTTTGTTACCTATTTCAGATAATAATTCATTGTCTACCATCTTTTGCGCTGTCGTTTATATAGACGGAAGAATTGTATATGCTAGTGGAAAATAGGACGACTACTGAAAGGACTAGTGCAGCTGTAGGAGTTAATGCCTTATTTTCCAAATATTTAAGAGTAAACAATAAAGCGATATCCAATTATGTTCAGAGAATTCCGGAAACCCTATCAGAAGCTGTAAGTCGTCTAGCCTCTTTGGCTCCAGAACACGATACAGATTTTAGGTCAGGCTTTGGGAGTTGTCATGTCAACGATTACTTACTTGAAAATAGGATAAAGTTAGCGAGGCAATCTCTTGAATTCCACTCGCAAGCCGGAACACTAACCAGTAGCGTAAGGGACCGTATAGAATTGCTCAAAGATCGGGATACAGAAATTATCGTCTCTATACATCAGCCCAACCTTTTTGCATTTAGTGGTGTATTTAAGAAAATAGTATTACTGCAAACAATCAAAGCGCTTTCGGAAAGACCTACCGGTAATAGGAAAATTATTAACTTGTTTCTGATCATCGATCACGATTTCATGGGAGAGCTGTGGACACGCGTTGCACAGCTACCCAGTATTAGACATTCTTCAGGAGTGCTTGAGCTGAGAATGCCCGTGAAAAACTCAAAGAGATGGCAGATGTTATATAAGATGCCTCCGCCTGGAGCATCTACGGTTGATCAATGGAAAAAGCAGCTCATATTGTGGATTAGAAACTCTTCATCGACGCTCTACTCTTCCAGAGCACAAAAAGCGCGCCTGCTATCTAATTTGGAGCAAATATGGGAGGACGTAGAATTTTCAAGAATAAATGCAAGGTCTTATTCAGATTTCACCTCGTTTGTAATTTCTAGAATTGTAAATAAAATATGGGGCTATGACACAATCTTTACAAGGATCTCAAATATCTCGCCGGTATTTGAAAATGGCTTTAAATTTCTTATCTCCAATTTTCGTGCTTATTCCGAGGCTCTTAGGAAAGCAGAAAATCAATTTATGCATCATGGAATATCTACAGGTGTAAGCGCGAGTTCTTATCTTAATGCTCCACTCTGGCTCCACTGCGCATGTGGCAGTAAATCTCCAATAAAAATAATTAATGATCGACCAGAGGAAGTCTCGCTATATGGAAAGTGTTTGGGATGCAAAAAGGACCTTCGGTTTAATGTAGGTTCGTTGTGCAATCCGACGTTCACTGAGGATACGCTTCAAAGCCTATCTCCAAGGGCTATACCCATATTGTTGCTGCTTTCACGGGAGCTTGGTGTGTCGTGTTATGCCTCAGGCACAGGAGGAAGTATAGGATATAGCATCGTTGGCAGCATTGTATTTTCCGAATTTTCTATTCCGATGCCTCTGACAACGTTTTGGCCGTCTAGGGATCTCTATGTAGGTATGGGCCAATCTGAGGCTTTAGAGGTTCTACGGTTATCCAATCATGGAGAAGTAGAACATTATCTGAAGACATTGAGGGAAAGATGTGATTCATATAAGAAACAAATAATTCCTCTTATTGCTGAAAGATCACAAAGGGTACGTTCCGGT
>JBKPEX010000086.1:0-12005 GCA_046728625.1 Thermoproteota archaeon | reverse complement strand
GCTAAGTAAATATAAGCTGCAGCCAGACCATTAGGTGCCTTACCGTCAGCTAAAAGGTGATCGTAGGTCTTCTGTGCAATATCCATTGCCAATCTCTCAATTTTGGTATCAATCTTAGAAGTATTTACTAGCTTAGAAATATAGTGATCTATAGAGATACCTCCTGGGAATCTATTCATCATCCTTAATGTCCCATTGTTTGTGTTACTGGAATTGGTAGCATCCGAAACGGCGTCAGTGGCTAGACCATTTTGAATTCCAAAATTATCCGCAGACGGAGCAAACGAACCAACAGATTTTGGATGGCCATTTTCGAATGCCATTGATTTCGGTTGGTTAACTGCTGCAAATTGTGAGGAGTTGCTATTGGTTTCAAGAGGTTCGTTCTCTTTAAGAGATCCCATCTCCATAACCATATCTCTGTAGTACTTGGATGCAAGCCTGAGGTTTGAACGGTTGTATTCTGTGATGCCACTTGCTCCTACGATTTCTTCCAAGGAACGAATTATAGAGCACCTTTTACAAGCCAAATAAATTGTTGCGGCAGCCATACAGGCTATAGACTTTCCTTTAGCCTCATATCTATTCTCAAAATTCCTATATATCATAGCTGCTGTTTCTGCTACACTTTTTGGCAAAGAGATAAGTGAACATAGTTCATTAATTTTAGATAAGACATTTGAAAGTCTTCTCTCCTTAGGACTCGCTATTCTTATGCGGGAGTGCCACTTTCGCATGTTGTTCATCTGTTCTGCCATTTGGTTATCGATAGATTTGCCACTGTAGTCTTTTGAACTAAGAGCAATTTCAGTCCTCAAACCATAATCGTGCAATGAGATACTGGTGAAACCACTAGCCCTTGTGTTTCTCGATTTTTCATCATAATCACTGGAGTGCGATTCTGGACCAAAATCATCGGCTTGATCTATTACTACATATCCACATTTCTGGCAAATATCTTCACCTTTGCTATAATCATGAATAAGACCGGCGTTGCATTCTGGGCATTTATTATAATATTCTGATTGACTCACTATGCACCACTCTTATTAGACTTCTTTTTCTTTCTAAATGCCCAGTTAGCGTTACTAGCTTTTCCAGTTTTCTTGAGATCTCTGAATGTTTTGCCTGAGACTACGGATTGAAAAACCTTTCGTCCTATCATTTTGTTTGTCTTTTCGATGACGGGAGCTACAGAAGCGTAAGGGGAAGAAACAGGGCCTATTGTTTCTATCACCTTGCCGACCTTCCTACCTTCAGAATCGATCAAGATATTACCAATTAAATTTGATCTTGCAGAATTTAACTTTACAATTAATCTTCCGCTTTTAGCCACATGCATAACCTCTCCAACTTCCTCCACTTTTCTAAGGGATAATCTTTAGTTGTTATCATTCTTTCTGTCAACAATAATTTGTTCATTGATAAATATAATTTCCATCCGTTCCACTCAATCATAAGTTAGAAATAAACTTGAATTAGTTAACGGTCTCTCTTCTTTTTGCTTGACATTTTTTCGGCTACTGCCTGAATAATTGAACTTTTGTTCTTTCCTGCTTGTTTTACCACCATTATGTTTCCCGACTTAACAAATGGCCTCTTGGGATATCTGCAGTTGTCGTTTATCTCCTCACTGACCAGATTGTAACCTAATGCTTTAGCGGCTTCGATCAGGTCAGTCATACTAGGGTCGAAAATTGCTAAATCGCGTGTTACTTTACGGCCTTTAGATCTTGATAGATTTTTGTTGAAGTAATCTAGCCATAATATTGAATGGTCGTAATCCTTCAAACTTGTAACGATGATTAATCGTACTTGGTTAATATGAATTATGACTGACAATATTAACGGACGATCTCGGATTTGACATAAAAGTTGACTAGAGCACATCGTTCACATTGACCTCAAATTAATTTGAGGGTTTAGGCTTTTAGAGCTAGGCAATGGACTCATTTATAATAACCGAAAGAGTAAATGCATTATGGAAAAATAAATGACATTTATGAGTAATCAAATCCCCCGGCCGCAAGACACCGTTGATCAGGGTCGCGTTAAATTACACATATTTCAACCCAGTAAAAGGTTGATCTGGACCGTCATTGGAACTGACAACGAATATTGGGCTGATCTACAAATAATGTTTTGTTCTTGCAAAAGCTATTATTACAAACCTGTTTCGGGTATGCAATCCTGCTATCATTTACAAAGTTTGGCTCTGTCTATCGCTCAAAACAAATTCGACAAAATCGAGTTTCATGACTCAGAGTATAATGGTTTCATCAGAGCATTGATAAGCGATCACATAGCTCTGCTAGACATCTGAGAGTTGTTAATAGGCCGGGGTAATCTTCTAATGCATTTTTTGATTTGAAGATGTGTGTTAGTCACTTTTATTATGTATGTTAAGGTTGTCGTTGCTGCTGTTTTACGATTTCTCCACCGAGTTTTCCTATGCGGCTATAGAATTGATGGCCGTACTTCTCCTTTACCATATCGCCGCCTTTTTCCCCTATCTGTCTGTAAAAATCAATGCCATACTTATTCTTGACTGCTTCTCCGCCTTTTTCCCCTATCGAATGGTAAAAGCTTGGACCATACTCAGCTTTTACTGCTTCGCCTCCTTTTCGTCCTGCAAATCGTAGACCTTCTTTATCCTGTGCCCTTGCATCTCCTCCTGCTTTTGCTACTCTCACGCGTGTCTCGACATTTGCAGCCGCAAGACCTCTGTTGTTATGTAGAGCAGCTCCACCCTTTCTTGCAACTCTCAACCTAGTGTCTAAGCTTGCAGAAGCCAATCCTTTCTTAACCGCGTTAGAATCTTTTGTAACCATGAGTTGATCTGATATATACTAAATAAAGGGAGAGTAGAATAAACCTATCTGACTGTCCAATTCGTAGTTTTTATAATAGACAGATTAACATTTCGACATTGAATACAACGTCGAAAACTAACGTTCTCATAGTTGGTTCGGGAGGCAGAGAACATGCGTTGGGATGGAAAATCAAAAAGAGTAAGCATGTAGAAAATCTCTATTTTGCTCCGGGGAATGGCGGGACTTCAGTCAATATCGACATTGATACAAACGAATTTGAAAAATTAAAGCTCTTTGCCAAGCAAAAGTCTTGCCTGACCATCGTGGGGCCTGAAACACCTCTATCCAAAGGTATAGTGGACCTGTTCCACGAGTCAGAGGTCGATATATTGGGCCCTACAAAAGCCGCCTCCAAATTGGAGGCGAGTAAATCTTATGCAAAAAAGTTCATGACTGATAACGGAATTAGAACTGCCGAATACAGGTCTTTTTCGGATGTTGACAGGGCAAAAGATTATGTAGTCAGACAGACAAAAGATTTGGTCGTAAAGGCTGACGGTTTGGCTTCGGGTAAGGGCGTATTTGTTTGCAATGGTACGGAAGAATCTTTGAGTGCAGTTGATTTGTTAATGACTCAAAAAAAATTTGGGTCCGCAGGTAATCGTATCATAGTGGAGGAAAGACTCGAAGGAGAAGAAGTCTCATTTATCGCGCTCAGCGATGGTAAAACAGTTATCCCTTTAGCATCTAGCAGAGATCATAAGAGGTTATTAGATAATGATAAAGGACCCAATACAGGGGGGATGGGAAGCTATTCTCCAGCCTATATAATCGACGATCGTCTTCATAAGGAAGTAATGCAAGAGATAATGACACCAACCGTTGATGGCATGAGACACGTAGGCACTCCGTTCGTGGGTTTTTTATATGCTGGCTTAATTATTGAGAAAAATACCGGGAAGCCCTATGTGCTCGAGTATAATGTGCGCATGGGAGATCCGGAATGTCAAGCGATTATCATGAGAATGAAATCTGATCTTTTCGAATATGTAGAGGCCGCGATAAATGGGACGCTAGAATCGCTGCCAGTTATAAACTGGGACGACCAATACTCGGTTTGTGTAATTATGTGCGCAAAGGGCTATCCAGGAGACTATCGAACTGGGCAGGAGATTAGAGGCATTCACACAAAACTCAGCGATAGGGTCGTCGTATTCCACAGCGGAACACGAAGAGATTCTAATAATAACATATTTACTAATGGAGGCAGGGTCTTAGGAGTAACCTCTTTGGGCAACGGGCTAAGTGAAGCGATAGGTAATGCCTATTCTGCAGTAGAAAAGATAAGCTGGGGAAATGGATGTCAGTATTACAGAAAAGATATTGGACAGTGAAAGGGCAAACTATCTAAAACGCATTGTTCTTTTTTCAGTGACTAGAGCATCTATCTTTTGATCAAAGTTAGAGTGTGGAAGCTCTTCTGTGACGACCTGCATCTCGAAAGCTAAGCCTATAGAGATCCTACAACTTTTTCTAGACAGGAATCTGTCATAGAACCCCTTTCCGTACCCCAAACGGTATCCATTTTTATCAAATACAGTACCGGGCAGTATCGTCAGGTCAAGTCGATGCAGCCTCAAATCTGAAACAGGTTCTTTCGTACCATATTTACCATCAATTAAATCATTTAAGTCGATGTGACTGGCTGATAATTTGTGGAAGTAAATTTCAGGATCGGCGCCGCCTGAGCAAACCTTTGGGAGCCCTACGATCTTTCCATTTTGAAGGGCATTATTAATTACAGCCTCAGTTCGGACTTCGGATCCTATTGGATAGTAAAATCCTACAATATCTGCAGAATTATATTCACTACATTTCATGAGGTGTCTCTGAATCAGACTGCTCTTTGCTTGAATTTCACTCGAGGATAGGGAATTACGCCTTCGGAGTATTTTATGTCGAATCTCAACCTTTCGGTTATATACACTTTGATTCTCAGACAATTTTTAATCGAGAGCTTGCAAGGATGCTGCCGAAACGGTATTGCTTAATAGCATAGCAATAGTCAGAGGTCCGACCCCGCCTGGCACTGGTGTTAGCCACTTAGCTTTCTCTATAACCGACTCGAAATCAACATCACCCACTAGCTTTCCTTTTTGCCTAGAAATCCCAATGTCCACCACTATCGATCCTTCTTTCACCATTCCAGCATCAATTACAAATTTATTAGGATCTCCAACGGCGCTAATTATTACATCTGCATTCCTGAGCTTAGCGATAAGATCCTTTGTTTTCGAATGGCAAATAGTTACTGTAGCATCTTTTTCCAATAACAGGAACAAAAGTGGTGTTCCTACTAAATTACTGCGATTCACCACTGTGACATCCATTCCTGTAATTTCAATATCATAGAAACTAAACAATTCCATAACGCCGGAGGGTGTGCATGGTTTCAGTATAGGTCTTCCCTTCATTAGCATACCCCCATTATAAGCAGTCAACCCATCCACGTCTTTAGCTGGTTTAATGGAGTCAATGACTTTGAATACATCCATGTGTTGAGGAAGAGGGAGCTGAACAAGTATTCCATGTACCTTCTCGTCATTATTTAACGACCTAATTAATTCTAGTAATTCTAGTTCTTGTGAATCCTTGGATAGTCGGTAGTCCGAAGATATAATACCTACCTCAGCAGCGGCTCTGTGTTTGTTTTTTACATATGTTGCTGATGCCATATCGTCTCCTACTAGTACTGTTGAAAGACATGGATGAATTCCTTGACTCTGTAGTTCTCCAACTCTGTTTGCTACATCGGCTTTAATATTGGACGCCACCGGAATACCGTTTAATATCTTTCCTTTCAATCAATTAAAGGAAAGTCCTGTACTATTTTATATTTAGCATCTTGTGATGTCATTCTCTATTT
The DNA here is from genome assembly GCA_046728625.1 of Thermoproteota archaeon. Taxonomy (GTDB): domain Archaea; phylum Thermoproteota; class Nitrososphaeria; order Nitrososphaerales; family Nitrososphaeraceae; genus DASQQB01. The sequence goes on along the minus strand of JBKPEX010000086.1, from coordinate 6,266 downwards.
GAAGTCCTCCAGCTGGGGGCTACATATTGATAACAGAAAGTTTCTAGAACCTAACTTGGAAACTACTACCAATTTGGGCCGAAAGGGAGTTGAACCCTTGACCTTTCGATTATCAGTCGAACGCTCCACCAAGCTGAGCTACCGGCCCATTCTTGAGTTTTTAATGAGGCGTTATTTAATCGTGTAGCCGATCAGCTTCCCTATAATAAGGCGGAGTTGAAGATCGGGCCTTGTAAAGATACGCTATCAACGCTAGTATTACAAACATTTGGAAGTGCAATGGATTTTTGCATAATTGGCAGGTCTTTTAAAGACGATATAGGTATCTAATGAAAAATTATTTGACGATGATCCTTCCATGCATTGTAGAGGGATGCAAGGAACAATAGTACTCGAAAATACCGGGTTTTTCTGATGCAATTGCCGTAATAAAATCTTGTTCTGTTGAAAGGTAGGCGGAGTTAATATTCAATTTGTCTACAATAAAATCATGTCTAACCAAGTCCTTGTTAACTATAGTTAGTCCTGTCGGAGTACCTTTTCTAGCATATAAATCAGGATTAGTAGCATTGAATAAGTTGTCTTGTGCAAATAAAAAAATACCTTGGCCATTTTTCATTTTTATAATCTTTGGGGGGTGAATTACGTTTCCTATTCCCCATATGGTACCTACTACTACAAACGAGATAGCAATTATGGCAATAATATTGTTTTGCAACCACATAATTTAGCCTAAACAGGCTTTTAAGTTCATACTTAAACGAACAGAATGCATAATTCTTAGTTTATCAAAGTGTCAATCATTGTGACTTTTCCGGGGCCGGTTAGACCCTTCCTAATGCCGTCAACGATCAAATAAGATCAATTAGGTAGTCTTCCGCAAAACGCGGAGAGAATTTGTCCAGGGGACCGTTGCCAGCATTAGGAATTTATGAGACAATAATCTTGGCTTATTAATGGTTCAAATACTGTATCAAAACCTGAAAAATAGTGATTCTAAATATCTGTATATAGGCATACCGAAAGATTGGAGTGGAGCAAATGATGATGAAGTCACTGTGATTGTAGATGATGTATGTGTTGTGGTCCCGCAAACTATTGCTGGTGCGACTGGTGAATTAATAGTATTGCGATTACTTGAGGCAATGATGGCAGGCAACATAATAGATGCTGGCGATATACAAAAAGCAATTGAGCATATCCTCTGAAGAAATGCCACCAGCTATAATCTAGGCATGCCTCGATAATGATTCCATTAAAGAGGTCGCAATCTGGTCATATCGTATGATTTTGTAGGACCGACCTCGGTACCAGGTTAAAAACGCAACTATGACCAATTGCTTTGTCTTGACCTTGACTTTATTAAAATTATTTAGTGGCCATATAATACAACCCACAAGGATGTCAGTCTGTCACACATGGACTCAGCACATTTTTATATTTCGGGCATTCATTGATATCTCTGATGCCAAAAGCCTTTGTATTGATGAATGCCGAGTTAGGGAGCGAGGACTCTATTGTTTCGGAGCTAAGAAAAATCGATGGAGTAGAGCAAGTCTATCAGGTCTATGGCGTGTACGATATAGTTGCCCAAGTTGTCTCAGATGAAATGGAAAAGGTAAAAGAGACTATAACTTGGAAATTAAGAAAACTAAACGGAGTTAAGTCAACCCTTACTATGATAGTTATGGAATAAAATCGGTAGAGTTGTCCAATTCTTTTATCATAATAAGTCCACCACTGCTTTGCGATTAGGACTTTGAACCGAGATACGTTATATCATGAAACGGAAATAGTAACATTAATGAGGATCATTTTTAATCGGTAATACTAGTTAATGGGTCTATTTAACAAAAAGAAGGAAGTAGTGACACGGCGAACTTTCAAATGTAAAGATTGCAACATGGAGTTTGACGATAAAGAACGATTAAAGAAGCATTCAAAGAAAGCTCATACCGAAAAAGGTGGTCACATGACAAATCCAAATCCATTTGGCGGCTTTTAGAAAGAAGCAGGCAGCTATAATTTCATGTTGAACTCTATATTATTTTTATGAAAAATCGAGAAATGATTTAACAATGTTTCCGATCCATGATGATACAGAAAGAATTCATGGCAGACCGTATGTAAACTACAGTCTAATTGCAATAAATGCTTTTGTATTTATTGTAGAGGTATGGAGAACAGGTTTTTTTACAAACCAACAAGCAACAGCATTAATTTTTAACATGTACGGTGCGATCCCTAGATTTGTCCTTCAAGGCGATTTACCTTCTATTCTTACGTCTATGTTCATGCATGGTGGAGTAGCTCATCTTGTTGGAAATATGGTCTTTCTGTATGTGTTCGGAGACAATATAGAGGATAGATTCGGTCATGTAAAATACTTTTTTATTTACATAGCATGGGGGGCTTTAGCAGCCTTTGCTAATAGTATCTATGCTGTGAATACAGGCCAAGAGGCGGTTCCTGCAATTGGTGCTTCTGGAGCGATTTCTGGGGTCCTTGGCTGCTACTTGATCATGTTTCCCAGAGCAAAGATCTTTACGATAATAATAGCTTTCTTCATAACTACTGTGCGAATACCTGCTTTAGCATTTATCCCGTTTTGGTTTATTTTGCAGGTCATTTTCGCAGCCATAGGAGAGTCAGGAGGAGTAGCTTATCTAGCGCACATAGGAGGCTTCATTTCTGGACTTGCGACTGGATACCTTTGGAAATTGACTCCACAAAGAATGACAGGATTTCCACTATTAAAGAAAGCAGATACCAGAGGTCATAAAGAGAGACCTAGATTGGAGGATGCTGCACCTTTGAGCGCGCCTGAAGTGATCGAGGGGCCCGGATTCTATGAGGTAATAGCTGAGCTAAAAGGATTATCTGATGCCTCAGATATAAGTGCAAATTATGAATCGGAGACAGGTAACGTTCGAATAGTTTCTAGAGGTCCTAGAAAATATGATATCCTTGCTAAGCTACCAGAGGCAGCTGCTAATCTGACAGTTGAATATATTCATTACCTCAACGGCATTGCAAGAATACGTCTAGCAAAACAGTAGCACACGTACTTATAGATTGGTCGCAGAGTACATCGAAAACTTAAGACTATCAATTACTAAAATGAATATTAAAAGCCAAAAAGTTTATAGAGACGATCTAACCCAGATTTTGTTGATGTCCCAGCAAACCCCGCCAGATGCTAGGGGGAAGGTGTCACGGCGTGATTTCTTAAAGCTTATGGTAGCTGCTGGCACCGTTTTGACATTTATACCATTTGTGGATTGGGGTAAGTTCTTACCAAACCCAGCTGGGAAGGTAGCAGAGAAATCCAAGGTGGAGCTTCCTGACGGATCACAAGCGAACGTTAAAACTTTTCCAGTAAATCACTCAGAGGCTGTTATTTATCCTAAAAGCAAAGATGCAGTTCTAAATAAGGAATCTTTTAGAACTTGGCAATTTATCAGACTCCCGGAGGAACTAGGGGGCTCATCAAATGACGTGTCAGCTTTTAGAATGTATAGCATGGTATGTCTACATTTATGGTGCCTATGGAAATATTGGCCCGAACAAGGAAGAAAAAGAGGTGAATGTCCATGCCACGGTAGTATGTATGACCCGTTGACAGGTAAGGCATTCGCCGGACCTGCTTCTTTGCAGTCTCCTCCATCTAATGTTTTGGCTAGACTAGATCTTGAAATCGATGGTAGTGGTAATATATGGATAAAGCCTCCTAATTGGAGTCCAAATGGAAATGGAGTAGTGGGATTTGGTCGTTTCCTTAAAGAGTGAAAACAGCCTAGTCAAGTTTCTTAGGTGGATCTATGCAGGAGTAGATAGAACACTATTCATGGGAATGAAGTTTACATTCCCTGGAAGGTTTGTCAGTCCTCTGGGCTTTTTGGGAATGCTAACGTTTGTTCTCTTCATAATTCTAGGGATTACGGGTGCCTTACTGATGCTTTGGTATGAGCCGATCCTGGATAGAGCATGGAATAGTGTACAGACCATTAATGATGCTATACCATATGGGTTCCATCTTCGTAACATTCACTACCATGCTTCCAATGCCATGGTAATGCTTGCTTTACTGCATATGTATTATCAGTACTTTAGTGGAAGATATAAAATCAGAAACGAAATTCTATGGGTGACTGGCGTTATTATAGGTGTATTGACTATCTTGGAAGCATTTACCGGATATGATATCATATTTAGTGAACGTGCAGAGCTTGCTATCTCTATAGCCGCTTCGCTAACGAATTCCATACCTGTCCTTGGGCCACAGATGCGTGAGGCATTTTTTGGAGGAGGTTTTCATGACTTTGTGTTAAGGTTTTATGCGTTCCATGTTTTCTTTCTACCAATTGCACTGCTCGGTCTGATGGTTGTTCACTTCCCTAGATTCTTAGTCTTTGATGTTCCGATGGTCATGGCCATCTCGGGGGCTATAATGCTTACAGGTGGTGTGTTCCCTGTTGATCTGGGGACCAAATTCGATCCAAGCGTGCCGCCAGGAATTACTGTGCCGGAGTGGTATTTGACTGGACTTTATGCTTTTCTTAGAACGATGTACGACAAATTTGTGACAGGTGTAGCCTGGCCAGGACTTTTCATTTTTGCTTTACTGGTAGTGCCTTTCGTGGATAGATATAAGAAGTTCTCGTGGAAAGATCGGCCCCTTATTACTGCTGTAGGAATAACTAGCTTAGCTCAGATCATCGTTACAACGTATTGGGGATTTTATATTGATCCTGACATCAAAAAATCGTTATTAGAGAGACTAGTAATTGATCCGATTTTCTTTTATAGCGTTATGTTGTTGCTAGTACCATTATCCTTTGGCTTTACGTACATGATGATAAAACTGGCTAAAAATGCAGAGGCCAATGCCAAGCTGCAACCAAAGAAAACAGGCGGAAAAAGCTCAATCAACATTAGCCAAAGATGGATCTACATAATCTTTGTCGCTTTAATGGGATTTCAAATTTACCTTAACATTGCCGCATACTACGCAGTATTACACGGAATGAAGAATTTTTCTCTGTTCATCGTAGGGATCATAATGCTTGTCTTCGCAGGGATGTTTCATCTCTACAGGCATGGACGTACCATGGCAAAGGCTCCTCCACCTAAGATAGGTACCACTCCTGCGGGAGCGAAGCCTTTTCCGACCAGGACTCCTGCTACACCCACTATTACTTCCAAGCCATCTGGTAGTTCTGACAAACCTTTGGCCCCGCCGCCAGTACAACAGTCGACAAAAAGTCAGGCTAGCGACACCCAATCCTCGTCCTCACTAAAACCATCACCTCAGGCGCCATCCGTGGCTGATAAAACTACTGGGGCTAGCTCAGAACAGCATGTAGCGGAGCGAAAGGATGGCCACAGTGAACCAACGGTAAAATCGTCTGCTCAAGCTCCTGAAGGTATGCGCTCGGATATAAATGCAAAGTAGTTAAGATTTCTCTAGAATGGCTACGACTTGGACGATGCTGACTAGAGCGAAATAACTTTGATTTTGTATGTTCACAACCACAGTTAAAATAAATCACCACTTGAAATCATAATACATTCGTAGAATCAGAAACAGCAGCTAAACAAAATTTATATGTGAAAATCCTATAAAAGCAATCAGGAGAACTTGCAATAATAATGGAGAATCACGCTGCAGGTATAAGCATTATAACGTTCATTATTGCTGTTGGGGTAAGTATGAGTTACTACCAATTTGTATATATTCCGCAAGCCAATGCGAAACCTAATCTTCCAGCAGAAGTACTTCATCCCCCACAGACCACAAAAGTTGCGATTTCTCCAGGTTCTTCACAGCCATCTCAGACTAAAAATTTTAATCCGAAACAAGCGCAAGCTTCCCTAGGAGTATCAAGTAAGGTTGTTTGGACAAATGAAGATCAGGTCCCACATTCAGTTACTTCTGATAACGGATATAAGGACAAAATTAGTGGCAGTTTCAACTCTATAGACCATATAGGTCTGGTTATGCCGAAAAAAACATTTGAATTTATATTCACCGCCGAAGGAGAATATCCCTATCATTGCGAGCCCCATCCTTGGATGACAGGCAAAGTTTCTATTGCTAAGGCAAAGTTCTAGGGCAGATGAGCTGATGTTTACAATTTGTTGAACCAAGAGGCTATCCAGATAAATTTATTGGAGACCCTACCTCTATTTGGAATTCATTGTCTAGCAAGTATCTTTATGTATCCAACATCGCTAGCCACTTCTTTATGTTCCTGTACTATAGC
>JBKPEX010000025.1:0-2417 GCA_046728625.1 Thermoproteota archaeon | reverse complement strand
TTCGTATCAGTCCTAATATTGGTCGTGTTGGATGCAACCGCAGATGGATTATAAATTCTCCCTTTATCATTATTCACAGAAGACAAGACGGTGAATGTTCTTGTCAGTGAGACAGGCTCATAACCAGAAGCTGAAGCTTTGGTAGTAATTTTAAATATTCCACCTGCAGAATTCTGAGGTATAGGTAAGGAGTACGAAATCCTTCCACTTTGGTTTGATACATCAAAAAACTCTTTTGTGAAGCCAGACGAATATCTGACACTTGTATCCACTTTTGCCGCCTTGATACCTTGTAAAGAATGCAGATCAGAAATGGTTATTAGTATGGTCTGAGTGTTTCCCCTAACTATGGGGTTTTTTGCTACACTAATCGAGGCCGATAATCGCCTAGAATCGGTATCAGTAACGTCATTATTGTTATTGCTACTACTATTTTGTGCTGCATGAATAGCATTTTCATTGAGTAGGGAAGCAACTCCCGGCATGCCTATGATAATATTTACGCTATAATAAGAAACTACGCTGGGATTGTCATCACATGAGAACTTCGCAGTTATTTTGTTAATTCCTTCCTTAATATTATTGTAAGGAGGACTCAGATGGAAGGTCCATGTTGAGTAATCATTTGCACCGGCATTACCAGTGGCTATTGCTTGTTGATAGGGTCTTATACCATTTACAATAGTAGAAACACGACAATTTGAAGTTGCATTATCCCTTGACGTTCCAGAGATAGTCAAATTATTGATTTCGCTAAGCGTAATGTTTTGATTGTTTATAGGTGAAAGGATCTTCACTCCATGGAGTTTTGTTGGTATTTGAAAATTATTTGTTGTAAGTTGGGCAAATGTATTATTAGCTAAGAAATAGCCAACTACTATCGCGCACAATAATGAGATTATTATGGGTGCTAACATTCTGTCATGCTTGGTATGCATTCTCAGGTGATCGCCTGCTCTATGTTGCACTCTAAATCTTTATATAATTATACACGATTGTTCTAGCAGTAAATTTTGCAAGGACCGTTGAGAGGTCTTCTCAATTAGCACAGAACGTATCAGCTCCTAACAATACAACGAATTCCAATTTACTGTCTAATACTACCCATCCTAAGGTATCCTGATCAATTTGGATAATTTTTACGCAGTAAGAAAATAGAGTCTTGTATTAGCAGGTTAGTTAGTATATAGCGCAGAAAGACAAAGTGCGACATGATAAGACACTGCAATACCTGATTTCAAGTAGCCCACATTAATACGTTAATAACTTTTTATATCATTACATTGTTTTATTATATACAATAATGCCTTCATCATCGATAGAAGATGATAATGAAAATATAACTAGCACAACCACTCGTAGGTCGTCGTTTTCATCATCTGATACTACGATTTCCGATCCTAATGCTGAAAAAACTGTAGAGTCAATAAAGAACATTGCCAGAACCATCAGAGACGCGTCAGCAAGGATGAGGGAGGTAGTAAGAGCTGTGCGTCAGAGTGGTGCAATAGACGAGTTGACACAGGCCATTCACGAAGCAAGTATTGCTGCGAAGGATACCAGCAATGAGATCAGAGAGACCACTAAAGACCTAAGAGATCGTGGTATTATTAGGGACACGGCAAAAGCTATAGAGCAAACCAATATCGCTGCACGCGAAACAGCTGACACAGTAAGACAGACGGCACAACAAGCCAGGGAGTCTGCGCCTCAAACCGCTGAGAGCCTAAAAGAAACGGCAACAAGAATTAAATCGAAAAGAAAAAGGAACCAGGTAGAGACCAGCTAATTTAGGCTATAATCTGGATATTGCTATAGCTAGATAAAAAACTATATCGTGCTATATCGTGTAAAGAGTTCAATAATGCGAAATAAACACGTGGACCTGATTTTTTTCATCTTTTTACAGGAAAGCTATAATTAGAAACCCACAGTGTTAAATTAATTCGAAGATAAAAGGTAATCCTGGTTGTGTCCTTATCCCTTAGACTGTTGGATGTTTTTCTATCTTATTTGCATAAGGAATGAAATATGATGACTCGCGATGTTTCACCATGATATACAAATATTAATATTGTTATTCAGAAGAACCTTTGAGCAGTTGACAGGGTCATGCAATTATGACAATAAAACCACTAGTGGAACTGTTGGGAGTTATGTTATAGCGCCAAACAATGAAGTAGATAATGATAATGGTCATAATCGTCTTCCTGATGACCACAATTATAAAGAAGCCTGTAAGTCAATTGCTATTCAGATTGAAAATGATAAAAGCAGTTTATTAAAACAAGATATGCTAGATATAATAAAAAAAACGTCATCTAAATACCATCTGCATGTAATTCCCAAAAGAGAACATATAATTGCATATCTTTCTTACAACAATCCTCATCGCAAGCTATTAACTGTCAAACCTA
>JBKPEX010000131.1:0-2621 GCA_046728625.1 Thermoproteota archaeon | reverse complement strand
CTATAACCGTCGGAGATAAATTTGATATTGACATTTTTTTTCCTTTCTTTGTAATCTTCAGTAACGGATGATATCAAATCATGCATGTTAAACCGCTCTTTGTTTAGTATTAATGTCTGGCTCTCAATTCTTGTTACGTCTAAAATGTTGGAAATGAGTGTCTGGAGTCTTTTAGCATTTCTTCCTATTATCTCTATTAGTTCGTCTCTTTTATCTGGATAATGTTGCAGCAGCCCGCTAGTACCAAGAATGGCTTGGGTAGGTGTTTTCATCTCGTGACTAGCTACATTAATAAATTCCCTTTGCATCTTGTCATGGATCTGTAGTCGTTCATTTGCTTCACTTAGCTCTTCATACAAACTTACCTGTCTCCACAAGATCTCAAACATCGAGACGTAGGACATAACTGTTGGTCCGCTATTAGAATAAGTGGATAATCCTATTGCCTCTATAAAGTTCTCCTTTGAATCGTCCGTCTTTTCAATTACCAAAGATTCTTTTTTGTCCACAACTAGTATCGTAACTGTAGTCATAGAAGTTTCTTTAAATTGAATATTGCTACGTTGTACTTGTAATCCCTTCTTTTTCTTGTTTATTATTTTTTCCCTTTTTATCATGGCCACAGACTCTGTAGCCCGTAGTATCTTTTCAATGACATCATTAGTAGGCGTTATGATTCTAACATTTACATCATGTTCTGTTGCCAACACGTCTAAAAGTTTTATTGCTCCTATTCGTTCTTCACGTAGAAAAGCATTGGTTGTAGGCAGCATCAATAGTATTTCACCTTTTGCTGACTGTATCATGCTTAGGAATAAGTCAAGTATTTTTTTTGTATTATGAATTAACTCTGTGCTACCTAGATCGATGTTCCCTTCTATCTCCCTTACCTTTTGTTCTGCAGGTTTTGCTCTATTCCATAAAGTTTCAAAAACATACTGTTGCTGTTCATTAATTGCTTTAACATTGCTATACAGGATCTGCTGCAATAGATTTGCTTGCTGCATAGTAACCCACGATGCATACTCTTTCTCACTCGTTGCAAAATTCCCCTTAATCCCTTCAAGGTGACGAAGCTCTGATATTTGCATCAATTCTTTACAATACTCGATATTGTCTATTGTGATCTCCGTGATAAATCTTAACTTGACATTCCTTGTCTTAACATCAGGTATTCCTTTGCTAAACGCTTCCACTCTTCTTGCTAGAAATGGCCAAGTAGAATCTGCACAGATATTCATGCTAATCTGCGAACTGCTCAAGAATCTCGCTATTGCCTGTGCTGTTTTCTCAGATCCATATAGTACTTCAGTTTTCTCTGACCCGCTGGACTGATTATTGGTAGAGGGCAGCAACAATACCCGATATCAATGTATAATATAAAAGGCATCTCCTACATCTAAGACCATAGTTGGCTAATTTCAAGCTCAACATCTCTGCTCCTCAGGCTCAGATATATTGGAGACGGATACTTTTTACCTAGAACATATAACTAATGCGATTATTTATAGCAGACATATTACTTACGGATTTGATAATTCTGCTCAACATATATAATTTCGTAGGGGCATGCTGATCTAGTGTTACCCACAATTAGTATCCTTATTCCATTATTAAACAGAATGCTAACGGATTAGCTTAAATATAAAAGAATAGAGTAAATGCCGAAGCCGCCAAAATAACGAGGCATCTAAAATATTTAAATACTATTAATTAGTATACTATTAATTAGTAGCATAGCATATGAGAAGATATGATTATGAGAATAATGCCGGATTTATCATTAATAGAACAGCTAAATCATTTGTTAAAGCTTTTGACTCTGAGCTGCGTGAAAAAGTAGGCGTTACTGTCGGTCAGTGGAAGGTGATGGTAATGCTCATTAACCAAAATGGCCTTACACAGAAGGAAATAGCTGAAAGGCTCGGCTTGGAAAGTCCTACGCTCATCCCCATTATTGATAAAATGGAGATAGATGGTTTAGTGGTGAGGAAAGCTGATCCTATAGATAGAAGAAATAATAGAATATACCGCACTGAAAAGGCAGATGCATTGTGGAAGAAAATGCTGGATTGCGCTGAAAGGATAACGGAAATTTCAACTAAAAACATACCGGAGCAAAATATCAAGACAATGAAAAATGTCTTAGAAAAAATGTGGCAAAACCTGGGAGTTGAATTCAATGTAGATTGTAATGTTTCCAATGCTACGATGAAATCAGCTTTGACGGGCTATAATAAAGCGTTAACCTCATCGCAGCGGCAACGGCTACTACAATGACATCAGGAACGGGAAAGAATACGACCAATTATCAGGAGAGAAGCCGCTGAATTGGGACAGAATTCATTACCTCGTAAGGATGTTAAGGATAGTAATAGTACTATAAATCCTGGCTCAGAGTCTGCAAGAATCCCTCCTTACGCTTGGAAGATTCTAGCAATTTTGAGTTGTATTGCCACAATGGTTATGTATGCAGAGACTATGCTTATACCAGCCATTCCTGATCTCATAAAATACTTTCACGTATCTTACAGCATGTCATCATGGATTCTTACTGCATATCTTGTCTCAGGTGCTGTCATGACTCCAATATCTGGTAAATTATCAGATGTCTATGGTAG
>JBKPEX010000270.1:0-3036 GCA_046728625.1 Thermoproteota archaeon | reverse complement strand
GTATAAGGTCTATCTTTTACCGTAGCGTAAATCTCTCCTACAAACATTCGTATTTTTTTCCAATTCAGCGAAGTAAAATCATTCATATCATAAAAATGTCTGATTGCTGCTAGGATTAATATCCTAGAACGCGGAGATAACTGATTTTTGTCTTTAAGAAATTTGAGAAAATCTATAATCCGAGATTGAGTGTATTTTGCATCAGCCTGAAAAAATAAGTCATTAACTTCAATTACTCCACAGAAACTCATGTATCTTTTGAGTGCGTGTTCGTATGATTCTCGAGTATATTTTGAGCTTACTGATTCGATAAAGTTACGGTAGGAATCACCTTCTAATATAAGGCTTGACATTTTATTTCTTAGTCTGGTCCATGATTCGTAGACGTCATATTAATACCTACACTATAATAGGCATAATTTCCATTATACTGATTATCGTTGTCTCATATGGTATATTTTTTTACCTTGAGAATATTACTGAGGCCAATGTTAGAACTAGTCTTTTTAATGATCAAAAACAGCGGCAAATAGATTCAACTAGAGCCATATCACAGCATATTAACTCAGATCTTAATTTCGTCTTGGCTAATCTTAGAGGTTTGGCAAGTTCAGCCTACATACAGCAAGGTGAGTTATCGAATAACAGTACACGAAATCTGGTAGAAGGAGTATATCTTCAAATTAATTCTATAGCAGATAGGCTTTTGCTTGTAGATAAAAATGATATTGTAGTGCTAAATATAGTTCCAAAAGATCAAAAAACTATTCTTGGCAGCAACGTGTCACGTTTTAATTGGATAAGTGAAACAAAAGCTGAAAAAAAACCAATATTTTCTAATGGTTATTTAGGATTAGATGGTAAAAACAGAATTGGAATAACTTATCCTATAATAAACATAAAAACAGGAGAATATTTAGGATTAATAGGGGCAGCTATTCCCACTATCCCCTTCTTCTCCAATTATGGAAATATCTATGACATTAAATCACAATATCTTGCAGTTTTAGATAGTAACTCTGTACAATTGATTCATCCAGTAAAAGATTTTGTAGGAAAACCATTTTTTGGAAATATTACCCAAACAGCTACTGGACATAACGAGGTCCTAAATAATCTAATAAGGAGAGTAATGGATGGTAAGCCAACTTTTGCAGTGTATGAATTTAAAAATGGTCAAAGACTAAATACAGGGTCTCCTATTTTTATACAAGGAAAGCCAGCCTATTCTGTCTTTGTAATAACACCTACTGCTACAATATATTCCCTGATTGACAGAGTGCTTTTGACACAAAGGATAGAAACTTTTACTCTTCTTGCAGGCGTAACTATAGCAGTTGCAGTTCTTACTACATTTCTTGTGAAATGGAACAGCAGCCTAGACAATGAAGTAAAAAGAAGAACAAAGCAATTGAATCAGGCAAATGAGGAGTTAAAAACCCATGATAAGATGCAGAAAGAGTTTATCAATATAGCAGCTCACGAATTAAGAACGCCTATTCAACCCATACTGGGTTTCGCTGGTATTCTCTACTCTAAAATTAATAATAATGAGCAACTTGAATATTTGGATGTCATTATCAGAAACGGGAAAAGACTACTACGTCTTGCAGAAGATATCCTAGACGTTTCGAGGATTGAAAGCCAATCACTAAAATTCCACAACGTAGAACGATTTAACTTAAGAGATGTAATATCTAGGAGCATACAAGACTATGGAAATCAGGTTGAAAAACAAGGAAAGAAAGAAAGTATTAAATTAATATATGATGATCCAAAAGATATTTTTGTAAATGCAGACAAGGAAAGAATATCCCAAGTTATTTCTAATCTGTTAAATAATGCCATTAAATTCACCACGCACGGTATTATTTCAATTAGTACTGAAAGGAGAGATGATAACAACATTGTTTTTGTCAAAGTACAAGATACAGGTCAAGGAATAGATCCTGAAATATTACCCAGATTATTTTCAAAGTTCGCATCTAAATCTTTTGAAGGCACTGGATTAGGATTGTATATTTCCAAGTCAATTGTAGAAGCCCACGGGGGTAAGATATGGGGTGAGAATAATACAGACGGGAAGGGAGCTACATTTTACTTTAGTCTACCATTAAGTAAATACATATAGATATACTTATTTTAGCAACGTGTAGTATTCAAAAATCAATGATATTGTGGAAAGTTCAGGAGAGCTTCTTTTCTAACTATCTTTGAAGATTTATGTTGTTGTTGTTCTCAGCATTGTTCTATTTGCATCTATCAGTTTCACTCTACCTCTTTTTCTATTTTTTTTTATTGCCGCGAATCCAATCAGAGAACTAATATCACAATGGGGCCAGGTTGCTGTGATCTTTTCTCTTCAACCTGACCTCGAAAAGGCACTCTTACTAGCACATTGATAGATCCATTCTCATTATTACTTATTCTTAATAGTTATATGAAATATTCACATTAGTAAATTGTTTATCTCCTAAATGCGCTCCTTTTGGAAATGATCTCTAGTCCGATACGACATTGAAAATAACAAAATTCCGAGTTAAAAGCCAATGAATCTATATTCTTGAATAAATATCTGCGTTTTCGTGGAATAAAGAGTTTGGTTGGTTGGTTGGTTGTCGTCTCTTTATTTCTATAAATTAGTATGTATTTAGGCATATCCTGTGCTGTTGCTGTTGCTGCCGCAGCCAATCTAGTCCTTCAGATATGTTACATTCTTGGATATATCGAGGTCTTCTTCAACGTCCTTTAACTTAACTACTATTGAGTCGCTTACGCTGTTGAATATTCTCTGCCTCTTGTCATTGGTGAATATCCATCCTAACAACACATCTATTGGAAGCAAGAATGCTTTACCGAGGCTTTCTATGGCAGCTATTTTTAGATCAACACTCTTACCGTCCAGATCAGTTGTCCTTAAGTGCAACACTCTCTTACCTATAGATTGACCAGTAGTAGATTCAAAGTAGGTCCAGTACGCCATGAATACAATACTGGATATAATATAAGGCAACCATGTAGGTCCTGGATTGGTAG
>JBKPEX010000256.1:0-4813 GCA_046728625.1 Thermoproteota archaeon | reverse complement strand
TTTATGCGCTGTATTTACGTTGCTAGCCGACATTCTGTAAACCCTCCTCGATAGCCGAATATAATGCTTATCTATATTATTGCGAAGCGCGATCTGAGTTTGAATATTTCTCAAGTATATCTTCTATATTAGAAGGATTGTTTGATATTTCGTGTACAATAGCGGGATCCTCTATCTCATAGCAATTAAGAAGCTCTTCATCTTTATAGAATAGAAAAACCTTGCCGTCAAATAGGCAATGATATAGATGCTCGGGTAACATCTTATCTGGCTGTAATTTGATAATGTCATTTTCAACTTGAACAGGATAATCCATTTGCTAATATCATAATGGACAATACGTGAAGAAAAACCTATCTGGCCTACAAAAGTGTCGAATGTTCAACAAATGTGATTTAGGTTTTTTTCTATTCATGACAAATACCAGCCAATGATCGATGCAAAGTTGTTAGATATTTTTTCGCTTACAAATATCTTGGGTGTTAGAGCCGATACCTTCTATTGCAACCAATAACGCGAGTCTTTAGTATCTATTTTAACCTGGTTCAGAAAAGAAACGAGTAATGTGAAATATAAATCTCATCTACCAGGAGCAACGCTATACATGGTTGACAATGCAAATCTTTTGTTTTCAAGAGAGATTAGGGCCAAAATATATACGCCCAGCCAAGGAAGGAACATTATTTCTCCTGCTATAGAGTGAAAGTTTTCCCATTGGTTTACGTTTGTTGTTACCATGAGGGGGAACAACGATAAGCAAGTCAAACGTATCAAGTTTACAGCGGCTGTTCCAATCGATCCGATTGCAAAATATATTAGCTTCCTTTGTAATGGTATCTCTACTTTTGTCAAAAATGCCAGCATTATTAGAGAATAGATAATCATGCTATGGACACCTGCTGACGGCCAAAATACCTTCAAGGCAAAGGGGCCATGGCTTCCATTTAACACTAATAAATTATCTTGGGAACTTGCGGGAATCCCTGTACTAAAGTGGATTAAATAATTGTTAACAAAGTTTATTATCGCTTCATCTATCTTTAGATAAATCGGAACAATACTTTGGAGAGGGCCAAGGCTTTCATATGGGAAGAATGCATCCAGAGATAAAATTATAGTGGTACCCACTAGGAACACCGCCCCTGCTGGTGCGATTTTATACCAATGTTTCCCTAACAGTAGCATTAATGATAGGATAACATAAAATGAGATAACGCTAAAGTCCAACATCCACACCCAACTATCAATCAACTGTACGTGAAATGTTGATCCGATATTGACTAGAATTTTTTTTAACCCTATATCTAGCGAACCAATGTAGGCACTTGTTGCAGTAGCTAGAATGACAACTGTAATAACACGTTTCCTATTAGTTGACTTTCTTACGTCTTGTCCAATTAGTTCTGCCGCGATGAACGTCATGGCGAACAAAAGGCCTCCTCGTCCTTCATTCCATGACAGAGTAAAACTTTTTGGATCTAGTATTAATGCAAATAGTACAGGAAAGCTGAGAAGAAAGATAGGAAGTAGATTCGTTAGCAATGAAAATCTGTTTCTCATGGAAGATATTATAGTATGACATTTTGAACAATGTTTAATCCTTCTGTTTTCTGACAAAGATCCTTTGGACTTTGTCACTTTAAGTAAATGAACAAAAACCTACTCGAGAATAGAAATAAGCTTTTGAGTCTTTAATAATTCCCGCCGTTCATCTCTACAAATATGAAATAACTATACTTCTGATCGCTGTGCCGTAAGCCTGAACTAATTTAGCATAGTTGTCTGAAGAATCCGTATGTGGAATAACCAACATGTGGTCATTTTTCACTCCATCTTGTGATTCGATAACACTAAAGTTCGCTCAGCACTTTAAATTCCTCGAAATTCGCACGGTAGTTGATTTATATATTAAATACGGATGCGGAACCACACACGTACCTCTGATGCTCCTAATTCTTCGTTTGCAAATTCTCGCCCCTTCTTGTAATCATTCTCATGTTTACTCATCTCTTTGTCTGCGCTAACTGCATTATCTTTTCTACACTGGCTGCGTCATCATTAGACTTGGTTTATATCTTGGTTATATTAGATATATTTATAGTTATATGTATTCATCAGCAAAGCTTTTGCTAATAGATAATTTGGTAACAGTGATTACTCCAAAAGATCATAGCTTCGTTCGCGACACCATCAGCCTCTATAAGCCGATCTGACCCTAGCAAAGAGTTTTGCTACTCTTATGGGCTCAGGAATTGAACCCTGAAGCGTAAAAGCATCAAGAACATTTACTGCTCGGCGGCAATTTATCCCCCACAGTCTAACGAAAAGACTCTTTCCCGTCCATAAGGCAATTTCTATTCTCTCACCTACTTTAAAATACTGCTTTAGTTTGGTGTTTCGTTCTTCGCCTTCGAAATGGCGAATAATATGTTCCTCGAGACCGCTGCTATTATGGAAAGATATCGCAATAACTGGAATCCCAGTTTTATTATGGATTAACTGACCATCTATTATGTTATACATGCTAACTATTAATCCATCTAATATGATACAATTAACATCGTTTCTTGCTAAGGAGCTAAACATAGATAAGATAGTTTCTGTCGAGTCATTTCCTCCTACTGTCGAAGAACCAAATGCCAAGCCATCGATCACAAAGTCTCTTCTCATTACAACGCCTGCGATTGTGGATAATTTATCGTGTTTCCGAAAGCTCTCTGCTATTCCAAAAGCTCTAATACCCTTTTTTTCAATGTTCAACGGCTATTTTGCGTGTCGCTTTATATTCACTTTTCCCATCGAGCAGCAGGGGAGTGCTGGAAATTTGCCAAATCGCTCGTGTTGTGTTCTAATTATCTTTGCCATGTCAATTGCATCGGCTAATAAGGACTCCTGAACTGGTGGACGCATAAATATTATACTTACAAATAACAACCCTTTGCTCTGAGAGTATCATAAAGAGCATATTACGCTATCCGCTGCTAAACTGATAATATAACGCAGTCATTATATGTTTTTAATCTCAAAATTTTGGAGCGAGATTCGGTAGCAAGAATAGTATTCTGTTAAATCTTTGTCTTCATTATTTCATATACGACATCCAAATTAAACCTGCATCTTTTTAATATATACCTTGCAGTGATTACATAATTTTCAAGACCCAGATGGAGCGTATTGATTATGAGTGATTAATCACTTCATCTTCTAGTTTAAACACAAAGCGTGATCCGAGAAACTCGTCGGTTCCTTCTTTTTCCCAAATAACCTTGTAGGCTCGTGTAATGACCTTTCCGATAACGCTGATTCTTTTAGGTAGCTTTAAAAATAAAACATCCACTTTCTCTGGATCCTTCGTCGAGAGCAACGATCTACGCCGTTTCATCAGGTATTTGAGGGCTACGTTTCTGTGCACCTGACCTTCTACTGAAATCTTTTCGGCTCCCAGATCTATAGTGAATTGTCTTTTCAATAATTAGATAATACCGACCATAGATAAGATACTCCATAGTTAATCCTAGCTGACATTTTGCTCAAATCGCTGAAATCTTGCTATTTAGAGCATGGCATGACTCGCAAATACATGGAAAGTTTCAACACGATAAAGCCCTAAATATTGATAACATACATGAAAATTATTAGCCGGATTCAGAATCATGCGAAGACATCTTATAGTTCCATTTAGAGATAAAAAACAAAAGCTGGTAATCTACAGAAGTCTAAACCTATTTCTTGATCAATCTTTTCATCAGATTGTTACATTTGGGACGTTTAACGTTATCGTCACGGCATCTTAATAAAAATCAAAGTCAAAGTTACTTTTAAATTCGGATCTAACAACGTTGACCACCTCTTCGACAGTGTCAAAATGTCTTATCACATCATCGAGATCTGATTGAATGGTGGAATGCTTCACGATCTCTGTAACGTATTGGCCTGAGGCATTTTTATTAATGAATATCTTCTTTCCTCTTTCTGAGGCTGATACTCTAATACCCTCATCAATATCAAGATGGCTTAAAGCCTTCACGAAATCTAAATAACTATTCGTATTGTTGCACAAGTTCGTAACATCAGCAATATGTCTCTTCCTGTTCTTATGTGTCCCATCACATACGCCAAGTAATTTATCGGATCGAAAAGAGGTAAGCATAATCCGACTTCACTTATGAATATTTTATAAGATAGTCCCGAAAAATGATCTTGTTGTGCAAATACAATAAAAGTCAAACGATTCCAAACTCAGGGGCAGGGATTGATCCAGGTAAGAGTCGATGCATCACTAATCTATACCTGTCAAGACATAGTGAATCTCAAATTGCTAGTAAAACAAGGGTGCAACAAGGCTAGATAGTTATTTTCCTTAGTCGGGTAACAGTGGTAGACTTCTTTATATTTTATCTTGCATTATCTTCGGGTAAGATATGGCAGGTGGTCTTACGCAACTCACGATTAGTGACATAGTCTTTAGAATATCTGGTGGAGATAATGCCTAAGTCTATCTGGTCTTTGGGATCGTTAATCATACACATCAAGGTATCTTTGGACAGTCCGACCAACAATAGAAGATGCAACGACATACGTCAAAATTGCATCTTACTTTGACATCCTCGAAAACAGCATAAAGATCCTGCATGCGAGTACTGTAGATTATAACTTGTGTAAAATCTCGTTTAGTCTAAGGCCAAGTTCAATACTAAAGGTAGGCACAGAAAACGTCAAAACAATAAAACAATGCTATAGGATTCAGCGATGTGTCAAAAAAATATAATAATCACATCATATATTTTATCGATTGTCAGAACTAGATCAAATC
>JBKPEX010000286.1:0-12206 GCA_046728625.1 Thermoproteota archaeon | reverse complement strand
CGTCTGCAATTGATCAAATACGTAATAGCACTGGATCTGGTGGGCATAACAATACCAATTCTAGTATAGTCAGAGATTCTGCTACAGTTTTGCTTGGGATGAAAGTCATTCCATCTAGAGATTTTATACCTCTATATGATAGCACTCCATATAAAATAATGAATGGTCATTTAACTGCCAAACTTCCATGCGACCTAAATTCAAAGAGCCAATTACAAATACTAATTGGGCATATACCAAACTTAAAAGCTGTGCAATTAGAACTGGTTAAGGAGTTATCGAAACCAGGCTATACTTGTCTATATCAACAAAATTTGTTAATGGACAAGGCAAATACACTTGACGTTAATAATAGCAGCAAAAACTACAGTAGCGTTGCAGACAATATGGTACTTTTCAATCCTACAAACGGTACAATAAAGCTTCCCCATACAAGTGCCGTCATTATAGGAGTTGATGAAATCTCATCATGAAATGGTCTTTAATCAACCGAGTTCACAAATCAGAACAGCAGATAATAGAATTAATATGAATAATATCTGCATCTAGTCTGAGAATTCAATTTTATGTGTAAATATTCACTAGAAACGATGGACGATACTCGTTAACTAAAAATGGCTAGACAGAAAATATGAGACTGGATTCGTAAATTGTGCTTTAAATTATTTTACTGTATTATTTTTGTTTGCCTAACCGCATCGATGTCCTGTTTAATCTGATTGTTGTTCTCATTTCCATAAACCACTAATATTCTATCATTATCGTTAAGTACGTAATCCATTATGGATTGCTTTTCAATGCCATTTACAAAATAGCGCAGTTTTTTGGTACCATTATCGCAATATTGTGTTCCATTGTCTGTTATAAAGCAGTTATTTTTTATATCCATATGAACGCTTTTAAAAAATTCTCCGACGGGAACACCTGTTGCATGTCTATGCAAAGTAGTCCCATCACCCTTTTCCACATGTATAAACTGAGATCTTAACTGGTACTTATCTTGACTAAAATCGATCACCTTTCCATCAAGTTTTACTAGGAAAGCAGCATGTACATGAGCAGAACCAAGAGGTCCAAACCTAGCATTAGAATTAGATTGCAATGTGATAACACTGCCAACGACAACGACCACTGCTATAGCGGCTACTATAGGAATTATAATCATCATGTATCGTCTTCGTTTTCGTCGGCTAATTGCAAAGTAACTACTATTATCCTTACTATCATTGTTGTCTCTTCTATTACTGATTCTTTCCTTTTTACCTGATGACATTATCTACTCATCTCATAGCTCTCTTTTCTATATTTGCTTGGAGGTCGGATTTAAAGTAAGGGTTATTTTATATATGAAATGCTTTAAGGTAATAAATCTATTAAAAAAACATTGACAGGATGCCGCCATTCTAAATGGATAGTGTTGAGTTGTTCTTACTAACATGATCTACTATCCTAGCAGGAAGGTTAGAATTTCCAAATTCCTCACAATACGCATTAAACAACTTTATTGTTTGACCATGTTTAATCTGATAGTCGCACAGATACTTTATAGTAACCCTATAATCATCCTTTAAAGCGATTAATTCCTCTGCCAACCGATCAGCGAGCAAAATATGCAAATTATCCCCTACGTCCATAACTCGACGAGCTAATATTATACCTGGACCCCATACATTCTGGCTATTGTTTATATCATTGACAATAAAGACAGGACCAGAACTCAGACCAATTCTTACTCCAATCATATCTTCGTCGGACTTTTTATTACGATTATAGTTCCTAAGTTTATGATGAAGCTGGATGCTAAGTTGAAGTGGCAGTTCGGGATTTGAAAAAAATCCTATAGCCATTCCGTCTCCTGTTGGTAACACAATTCTCTTTTCAGTAGGTGTTTTTGAGAAAGCATCACAAGAACCTATTAATTTGTTCAAAATTTCTATCTTTTCTATTTGTTTTTGAGTGGACAAAGAAGGATTAGAAAGGCCTACTATGTCTATATAAAAAAAATCAGTATTCACAACGGAGGGTAGGCCAATTTCTGATATTCTAAGGTTAAATACGCCTGCAAGTTTTCTATACGTCTCTACACAATTTTGACTATCAAATATTAGATCGGACTCTACTATGGGCTCACCTTTCACTTCTTTGCCACAAAGCATACAGTTCATAAATACAAAGGACTGGTCCTCAAAAACAAGACTGCCATCATCAGAGATCTTGAAATTGATCCATGAAGGGTTGTGACGTAATCCCTTAAATGATAACAACCTTATGCTTCTGACAAGCGACATTTTAGAGTCAGTAATATTCATCTCTATAACCCCGTCGACGATCGAACTTAATGTGCTAGTAAAATATTCTGATGTTGCTGTGCTAGTCGACGCAAAGATGGCAGTCACCCCTGCGTCTTTCAAAATGAAAACGAGTTCTGCAACGAATCTTAAAACCGCACTTTCTCCAAAGATGAGTACTAGGTGTGTTAATGAATCAATAACTAATAGTATGTTCCCATTGTTGGTTTTGTTATATTTTACTTGATCCATCGTATTCTTGATTTGGTCTATTGTATAGGATAATTTATTATTTGTAGATGTAACGTCTTTATTAGACGAATGTAGGGAGAAGGATACGGTTGAGGTTTCTTTGCCTGATTGTGCATTATCGAGAAGTGGATTTATGAATTTAGAATTTTCAGCCAGTTTTAGTTTTTCAATATTAGAGAATAAACTTGCAAAATGTTTATCAGTCAAATTGGAACTAATGTATATGCAATAATCACCTTTTAGCAACCGCTCAGTAAAGAATTGCCTGCAGTACATGGTTTTACCGGAGCCCGATGGTGCGGTAAGAAGGAATATGACGTCGTCTGGTATTTTTTCATTCTCCATTAAATTAGATATTCCAGGTATACGCATGCTTTGTGATAGTACTGTACCCTCAAGCATACTTATTTACTTATATTTTCATTGCTAGGGACTTGAGGTTGTATTTGTTTCTATTGCTTCTATCAGTTTTGTTACCTCTATTGCATACGGGTGATTAGGATATTCTAAAACTGTCAAAAATTCTCTCTTTCGAAATTGTATATCACAGTAACATGGAATAGCGGAAACCACTTTCATTTTAGTCTCGTTACAGAGACCACTAATAACGTCAGATTCTTCTTCTTCTTGTTTTTGCATTAAGGCGGATCGACTGACACGATTATGCTCGTCATCATCCGGCTGTGATGATAGAGGATCTATAGAATCTGATGATGAGAAAGAATCAGAAAAATTAGTAACTTTGCCTCTTGCTGTATTTGCTGTTATTATAGCCGGAACGCAATATCCAGAAACTCTATTCAATAAGAGCGATGACTTTGCACCGTAATTCACAAAAGAGCTATAAATTTCATTATACATTTTTTTTGTCCCGTCGACGTCAAGGTCACCCATTTTTAAAGTTAGAAGAAGTGTATCTGCAACGGCTAATGCATTAATTGACCAATATCTTATTCCAGGACTCGTATCGATTATAATATAGTCAGCATCATAATTTGATATCAGTGATTCACGCAAAAGTATGAATTTTCTTAGTGACTGTATCTTTGTAGAATTTTGCTTACCGCTTCCACTACTACCTCCTTCAAGTTTATAAATATCTTCTTTTTTCGAATTACAAAAACCAACCCATAGCTTTCCAGTCGTTTTTTTTATGTTGGAAGGAAGAGACGACGTATTGTTATTATATCCATCAATTAGATAGGTCATATCTTGTACTACATCCTCAATTTCTGCATCTCCAGAGAGAAAGTCGTTTAACCACTTCTTTGGTTCATATCTAAAGTACGATTGCAGACTCGGAGCGTAGACATCTAAATCTAGTAGGAACACACGATAGCCTTTTTTTGTTAACAGGGCTGCAAAATTGGCTGCAATGGTTGTCTTTCCAGTACCTCCCTTATAAGAATGAAAAACAATAGACCTAGTCATCTGCTATATTTACAGTATTATTGCTATAATAAAACTTTCACATAGGGCGATTTATAAGTTAGATAAAGAAACACAAATATGCAAAATTAGTGATAAGACTATCTTATAGATGTATATACAGAAGGATGTATACAGATAAGCATCCTAGATAAAATTCATTGCACAGGATAAACCGGGTAAGAATTTTATCTTCTCTAATTTTTGTATTCAGTTGATGGAAATACACGAAGGCTCGTACGTACTACTTTTTCACACATCACGAAAGAAATGGCTTCTGAAAGTCACCTCAGATAAGAAAATGCATACCCACCTTGGAGTCATAGATGTATCGTCTCTTATTGGAATGAAATATGGTTCTCTAGTTAGAACTAGTGAAGGTAAAGTTGTGTATCTTATCGAACCTACTACCTATGACCTAATAATGAAGTCAGAACGAAAAACACAAATTATTTATCCAAAGGATCTCGGATTTATAGCCGCTCGTACTGGTCTAAAAAACGGATCGAAGGTGTTGGAAATCGGAACAGGTAGCGCCAGTCTTACAACATTTATGGCAAGTATTGTAAAACCAAATGGACACATTTATAGCTTTGACGTAAACGCAGATTTTATAGCTGTTGCTAAACGGAACCTAGAGAAAGCACAAATGACTGATTATGTGACCATTTGTGAACACGATCCTCATCAAGGCATCGATATAAGAGATGTGGATGTAGCAATAGTGGATTTGGGAGATCCGTGGACGGTGGTTGATCAAGTTTATGACAGCTTGAAAGGAAGTGGCGCATTTGTAGCAATCTGCCCTACTATGAATCAACTAGAAAATACAGCAACTAAACTGAAATTCAGTCGATATGTAGATATTGATTGTGTAGAAATGATGATCAGGAATATAGAAGCAAGACAAGGGATGACTAGACCTTCAACTAGGATGATAGGTCATACAACGTATCTGATATTCGCAAGAAAAATTATGCAACCTTCTAATAATGAAGACTATAAGGAAGAAACCCCTGTAATAAGAGAATTACATTAGATCTAAATATCTTATCTGATGACATGGAAATCAATTCGAGTTCCTATGTTCACCTTGTGTTTTTGTGAAAATCCAGCTACAGTTTCTAATACATATAGAGAATCTTTTTGTGAACTATAAGTAGGACATTGAAAGTCAGAGTGACATGGGACTAGATCGTGTTCAATATGAACTACGGTTCTGTTATTATCTAACCATATGATATCGAGAGGAAATTTCATATCCTTCATCCAAAAGTCATACTTTCCAGGCGTGTCAAACATAAATAACATGCCCTGGTTTTCCCGCAAGTGGTCTTTTATCGACAAGCCCTTGATGTGTTGGTCACCAGTGATAGCTAAATCTGCTCTTATGTCAAAGCCATTCGCCGTAACTATGGCTTGCGTATATTTACTATTTGGAGTGGATGGCACTCCTTTAAGTAAACTCTCAAAACCTCTATTTTTATTTGAAAAAGGAACAGAAACAGGAAGTTTGTCTCCAACAAGAAGTATGTATATAGTAGAAGCTGTAACAATTACTACAACACAAGTAATTACTAACTTTGTTAGCATAATCAAAGGTTTGTTTCTGTGCAATATTTTATAGATTCGCATTTAATAGTGTTTTATTGATTACTTACTACATATCATGTGAGAAAGATTTCCTGTCGATGTCCTATTAAACAGTTCTCGGAAGTGTCGGAAATTACGCATTTTACGGAAATTAGGCTGTCTTATATTATATATCTCATTTGATCGTGGTAATATCAATACAGTATTAACGGTTAGTGTATCACTTCAGGATACAGTAGAATTCAAACTCCTAAAATCTGCTTCAAAAGTGATCTGTAATCAACTTTCTCTTTAGAGCTTCCCGGAGAAGGAAGCTCAAATATGAGAGGAATTGGTTTCTTTGCTCTTATATCTGTAAGCTGGTATCTTATTTCCTTACCCATGTCATCACTTAACAGCACTAAACCAACATCAGTAGAGTTTCCTATTTTGTTTATTTCTGACAATGCTTGGCTGGAAGATTCAACCTTAACCCCTTGAACTCCTGCTAACTGTAAGCTCGTGACAAAGACTCGACTTCCAATGGCTACAACTCGCAAGTTAATTCAAGTAGTCGGGTAAGTCTGACCCTTTTTAATTCTTTTGAAGTCTTTTTTTTATCATCGTAGATGATCTGTATTATTTATGGAATTCTAGATATACTAGTACGAATCGAATATCGAAATTATATATAGAGAGATATATCTACTACCGCTAATCAATTGGTCGTTCACAGACAGAACCTTCTGATATTATTCACTATAGCTTTGAGTATAGGTATCTTTGGTCTTGTACTATCTGCATTATTTGCTTCATTTATCTTTTTGTTATTTTCTTTACCGAATTTCAGTTTAGCCGCGTTCTTTGGTTACAAGTATTTGGTATATCATAAAACAATTCAAAAGTATGAAGAACGTAAAAAAAGAACAAAGAAATTCTAGCGCATAAGCATTATAAATATTACCATAGCCCCTAAAGAGCCAAATAAGATCATGGTCGCCTTCCATAATCCTGTGCTAGCGCTTTCGCTGATATCCCACATACCTCCTCCACCGATTGTGGAACGCCTATATTGTCTCTTAATCCTTGAATAACTGTATATTTGATCAAAATCTGCTGAAGGTGTCCATCGCTGCTTTGGGGAATAGGATCGATCATAAGCCGCGTTATCATAGTTTTTTCTAGCCTGTATATCAGAGAGTACCTCATATGCCTCAACAACTTGCATAAACTTTTGTCTAGCATATTCCGAATTCCTATTCTTATCTGGATGATACTTTAATGCTAAATTACGAAACGAATGTTTAATCTCAGCCTGTGAGGCATTGATACTAACTTCTAATACGTTGTAGTAGTTTAACATCTTACAATAATTAATCAAGACCGACTAAATAATCATTTTTATTATTACTCGGCTCTCATTCTAATGATCAAAGTATGGTTTTAAGGTACGACGTAAAGTCGAACAATAACTACAATAATGATATTGGTTTCTTATTCGTCATAGGCCATTGTTGACACCCATAACGATATCTTATAACAGGCCGCTGCAACATTCCAAAGGATTTTTAGATGCAAATATTGCGGCTCGTAAAAATAATAAGTGATAGAAGGAGTTGCTATATGTTGCTAGACAATAATCTATACTTGATTCTAGTTTACATTGTCATGGTAATACCTTCTATATTTGTGGTCAAAGAGACAAAATTAAGACTGTCAAATCTTAAGGATGGATCCAAGGCACTGATTTTTCTGCCGTTAACAGTAAGTGCCTTATTGCTTTACATAATTTTTTTATCTGATTTTATATCTAAAATTCCAATACTGAATCTGTCTTGGCTAGGTTATAATATTGCCATCGGACCCTATGGCAATCAGGGTATATTCGGTATTTTGCCATTTATACCTATACTAGTATATATGTTGATTCATGTCAACTATTTTGAAGAGTACTATTTCAGAAAGAGTATACTGCGTACTATTATCTGGGCCTTTTTGCATATCATTATGGGGGTGGCTATAAATATAGTATTAATATTGTTACCGTTAGGATTTTTTTACCGATATATTTTTAACAAATACGGCGTAAATTATGCATATACATTGCATTTTGTAACAAACATACTTATTGTTACAATATCCATTGGATCCTATCTTCTAATTCCTGGACAATACCTCCGGTAAAGACTCTGGTATATATCTTTAACATCTAAAATAAAGTAATATATGTAGCAATCTAATATGTCGTAAAATTTTCTGATTAATAATATAGACTATATAAAACAAAGATTCAGTATTTAGATGATAAAAAGGATAGATATGAATTCTATCGATGCCATGGCAACAGAGATTGGGTATCAAGTTGAGGATTTGCCAAAATTGGAATTGCCCGAACGAGTAAAGGCAAACAATCCGGTAATTGTCGCCTCAGGTGATTCATATGCAGCTGCATTAATTGCGCAATATGCCTCAAATCATAGAGTGGTTTGTTGTAATCCAATGGATATATTAATAAACCCGAATATTATTAGTGACCGTCAAGTCTTTATAGTATCAGTTTCAGGCAACACGATTGCAAACGTAATAGCGGCCAAAATTGCAACAGAAAAAAGAGTACCAACTACTGCAATTACTGCGAACCCAAAAAGCAAATTAGCAAAAAATTGTGATGGGATAATTGAGCTCAGATTCAAGACTGTCAAAGTACCTACTGCGGGAACAATAGCATTTACTTCTAGTATGCTTGTTTGTCTTTCTTTAGTTAAAAAAATTAATAGTCTGTGCAACATAGATACCGTTTTCAAACAAGCAAATCATGAAATCGAAGACTTTTTCTCAGCTAGCGCGAAGTCAGGGCGTTATGCCTCATACTCTTCATATGTACTGCTGGGTATTGGAATTCTATTTCCTGTTGCTATATATGGAGCTTTGAAAATAAATGAAGTTCTTGGGTCAAAGGCTTTTGCATATCCAGTAGAGGAATTTTTTCATTCTCCACTGTTTGGCACTAAGGTAGACGACCAAATAATATTACTTGCTAATCTGTATAGAGACGATAACCGTAAAAATAAAAAATTGAAAATACTCTATGAAAAATTCAGAGAACTACATTTTCCAACTTTGTACGTAGATTGTAGTGGAGAATCTCTTACTGATTCCTTGCTGAAAGCAATTTTTTCCTCGCAACTGTTTGTACTTAGATATGCACAAAAAATAGGAATGAAGGATTGTTATTTTCTTGATAATAGAGAGCTACTTAAAGCTAGTTCGGATATCATATACGGTGTTAAGTAGATATAAAGTCAGTTAAACTCAGCCAATTCTCTAGACTTGACTGAAAGTGATTGTGGTGTATACTAAGCTTGGGTAAGTAATTGAAACTCTAAGATGGAGATCTGATCATATGTGTAACTAGTAAAAAGCGTCACCATAACAGTCTTAGCAGCATCTTGAAATTTATCACATGGAAGTTACACACAAATTATAAAGATGACTAAATTCATTAAATAAACGCCAATGAACAGAATATTGATTGTGGATGACGATCACGATATCGCTTTGGCTTTTGAAAAAGGTTTAGAAAACAACGGTTTTAAAGTGGAAGCCTTCACTGATCCTTCACTTGCGTTATCGAAATTCAAGGCTGGACTATACGATTTATTGTTGCTTGATGTCAAAATGCCAAAAATGAATGGTTTCGAGCTATTCGGGGAAATGGTAAAGATAGATGACAAAGTCAAGGTTTGCTTTATTACTGCATATGAAGTATATTACCAGGCATTAAGAGAGGTATTTCCTGCATTAAATATAGAATGTTTCATTCGAAAACCTATTGAAATAGCAGATCTAGTAAAAAAAGTACGAGAAGAGTTGAAAACAACATGACAAGCCCAGTCCGATCTGAACTTTGCTTATTATAATCTAGTAAAATTTACTGTAATATATATATAAACAGGTATATATAGCGCCACTATATAAAGCCTAATCGATATGCCGCAAACTAAGCCTATTGTTAGCATAGAAAATGTCGTTGCGTCTGCTACCGTTAATCAAACTGTAAATCTAAATCTAATTACCCAGATTTTCCCAGATGTAGAGTATCACCCAGACCAGTTTCCTGGGCTTGTTTTCAGACTAAAATCTCCAAAAACGGCTACACTCATCTTTAGCTCTGGCAAGATGGTTTGTACAGGTGCAAAGTCAGAGGAGCAAGCCATCAAAGCTGTAAGAAACGTTGTTCAAAAATTAAAAAAGGGAGGTATACCCATAGAACATGAACCCCAAATTGAAATTCAGAATATTGTTGCATCTGCAAGCCTAGGAGGAAAGATTCATCTGGAACTTGCTGCTAGGGTTTTACCTAGAAGTATGTATGAGCCGGAACAATTTCCTGGACTGATACATAGAATGTTAGATCCTAAGACCGTAATTCTGTTATTTGCTAGTGGCAAATTAGTATGTACGGGAGCAAAAAAGGAAAGTGAAGTCTACAGGGCTGTACACAACCTGCATACTCTGCTGGAAGAAAAGAACTTGATGATTTATGAGGTCTAAGTCGTTTTGAATGTTATGATGCATTAAACATATCCGATGCTCCTGTATACCGAGTAATTATAGGATCTATAATATGAGGCGATCCTATTATTATATACAATCTATTACAACTATTACAATGCGATTAGTACTATTGAGTGCGATGAAAGGATTTATTCCAGCACTATAAAGTCTATTTGTTATTATGCCAGAGATATGGTTAAGATATGGGACGACGGATGTTGCACTTGATATTAAATTTGAAAATTTACTTAATCATGTATCTTCTAATTCATCTCACCTATTGAGCGAAAATGAGATTAAATCAACTATTAGCGGTATTCTATTAACTGATAATAGTCTCATTGTTGCGCTATCTGGAGGCAATGCTGTAGCCAAAATTATTACTGCTCTTGTTGAGGTTGCAAAACATAAGGGATATGCGAATATAACGGTGGCTGTTATTTCTGCGCCCTCCAGCAATCTAAAGACAAATATTGTTGGTGATGAATCAGTTTCGATTTATAGAATAGACAGCTACGTAGAGTTGCAAGACGCGCTTCAAAAGTTTCAGAGTACAATTTTTGTATCTCATACATCCTATGATCCATTGTTCGGGTTTAGGGGCACTCCTACAACGTTATTACGTAATTTTATGAAGAGAGAAATGAATAAAGCGTTCAACGCTAGACAAAATAATTTGCCCAATCCTGGAGTTAGATCTCGTCCTCTAGAAATTGCACTCTCTGCTTGTCAAAGTATTCATGCTACATCTATAGAATTAATTGCAAATAAATCAGGTATTATAGGGTTGTCTCATGGAGATATCACTAAAGCGTTCAATGATGCAATTACTAAACTTCTCTCTACGACTGTAATAGAGTCAGAGATAGCAGGATCTGCAATAGTCAGCTCAAGTGGTGAAATTAATCTACATTCAACACTTACAGATTCACTGAATACCCTATGGAATTCCATTCATATAGTTAAAAAAAATGGTTCGGTGATCCTGTTAGCAGAAAATCGCGGAGGAGTTGGTGAAGGTGCATTACAAATGTTTATTCAAGGAACTCTAAACATTGATGAATTGAAACAAGAGTCAGTTTATACAAGTGGCCTAGAACATCTAGTATATATTAAAGAATTACGAGATAAATACAATATTGGAATGCTCACTACTGTACCAGAATATTACTTAAAAACAAAACTAGGCTTATCTTCCTTTACGAGTATAAAAGATGTATTAAATACGCTGCTACTAAAGCATGGAAAATATCATAAAATACTAGTATTATCCGATGCTGACATCATTTTAACCAAACCGAAGCTTTAGGACATTTTCTTGATTGCTTTTCAAATATTTCCTTTGCATAAATTTTGCATATTGATATTATTTAAAGAGTTAGTCGCCAGATACAAAATGTTTGGTCACATACTCCTTTTTATTGATAGAATTAAGTATTCAAAAGATCGGGAAAAAACTTTACAAGATTGAACTACTGAACCATTAGACTATTATCCACTATTTAGAAACTTGATTTGAACCAAATAAAATACTTATTTAAGATGCCACTACAACAATTTCTTTTTTATATATCTACACGGTGCCGAGTGCTAGTCGTCATCATTATTCACTGTTGAGCCTATTCCACTTGCATATCGTAGAATAAGTATACCAAAGAATCATTTTGATTAGATTTGCATTTAAAAGAATTATCCGATATGATAATATGCTGTGTATTAGGTATTAAGAAGATCGAAAGCAAAGCACTGCCAAGAGATTATACCTTATCATTTGTGCATAAAAGTACTCAGTCCCTTATTGTATTTTGAACCTGTTACGACTAATGTTACAATTGCTATGGCAAATATCATTGTGATGATAGTAATATTTCCGAATTCAGGAACCATTTGGGTTCCGGATATCTCTATTTCCTGAGTGCCTTTATCAAAGTTAGTAGCCAACGTTCTCACTTGGTTGTTGTTCTTTATTTCATCTGCTGCTGCATCTTGACCATCCTGAAATACAGCATAATCCGTATCTTTATTACCTATCTTTTTGGAGTCAATTACGTTCCGTGGTAGTTCAATTATTAGTTTTCCGTCTGATTGTGAAGAAATACTTGCTAATAG
>JBKPEX010000381.1:0-5791 GCA_046728625.1 Thermoproteota archaeon | reverse complement strand
ATATATAATAATATGAATGATCATTTAAGTATGTCTTCATATCAATACCAGTATAAATCGGATTTCATTCAAATCATCGGGATTACTAGTGTCCCTGTTAATCGGGCAGCAATCATAAGTTAGTCATTCTGCTACTAACCTTAGTTTTATGATATTCGAAACATAAAATCTCTCTGCGTATTATCGATATTACATAGCGATGATCAATCCATTGATACAGGAATATATGATCAGCACCCATCATATCTGGTTGAATTTTTCTGCCGATCTGCCACAATTTCGTCTGTCATATCTGAACTAATATGATTGGATAAATTTAATCTTGTACTCATAGTCGTAAATAGGGAGAAGCTGAATCACATAGCTCATAATACGAAGGTATACTAATTATTCATCAGGATAATCTAGAGGATAATGAAAGTATACAAAATTTCTGCAGTAACTTTAATGATCACAAAAATGGCGAGATCTTGCGATTTTTACTCCCAAATACCAGGTTTTAAACTAGTTTATGGTGGTTTGTGTAATGATGCTTTTACTACATACCAAATTGGAGAAAATCCACATAAAATGCATCTAAATTTGGAATTAAGAAGTCGATTCAATCATGACCATAAGAATTATTATGACGATACCAGAATAACGAATTTCGGAAGAATAATTTTTCAGACTAAAGATGTTGATAAACTATATTGGTATTTGAAGAACAATGAAAGAATCTCACATTCAATTCGTTTTGAGAGTGAGCCTACTGATGCTCCATGGGGAGAGAGATATTTTCATATACAAGAGCCAGATGGATATTTTCTATCATTTGCAAAGCCCTACAAAAAGAAATACCTTAGAACTTAGGTCTATTATATTGTAGATCTGATTTCCCACCACATAAACCTACATTCTACCCAACATGCAAATAACCTTGCTATTTGTATCCTGTCTACTTTTAACGAATAGCAAAAAATCACTCAAAGCAGGAAAGAATATTGTAACGTAAACTTGACGCATAAGAGTATGATCTCAGACGTAGGCAAAAATAGCTGGATGTATGTTAGTATGAGGAATTTCATGATAGAACTAGCAGATCTATACAGACCCGATTAAAGAGTAAGATTACTATCAAGAAAAGAGAAAATCAAAGGTGCGAAAGATAAAGTGATAAATAATAATGGCAATCTATAGTAAAGGCAATAGATAAAGACGACTAATGGCTATGACAACCTCAAAAATATAGAACTTCATTTCCTTCTAGCGTATCATTTGACAGTCGTAGTTTAATCCTCTATGCCATTTTTCCTAGACTCTGATAACTTATATAAAATATTACAAGTTTTCTATTCTCCAGATGTATATGTCGATTTGATATGAAGCTAAAGCAAGCCATTTCACGAGGAATAGTACAGGATGAGTTAATTAACTACGCGTCAATTGTAACCGAAGTTAAATGTTTTCATAATCATGGTTGCTGTTATTTACTATAAGGAAGGTAGAAGAGTATCTTCTTGATATAATTATACATATATCTTCAGTCAACTAGATGTGTAGTGGAGTGTTACCTGATAGAAATAGATGCGTTAGTCTAAGATATTCAAATGCGCTGATATATTAAAGCTCTTGGGTAATTTTTTTTAATACTCACTCAAAATAACTCACATCCACTGCATATATAATCATGGTATTCGGTGATAGTAAAAAAAAATGGAATAATAATGGCAGCCAAACTGAAAGTTTGCGTGATAAGTTGCTTGATGTTACACAGTCACAAGGACCTTTGAAGCCACGCATAGAAGAAGCACAGAAGAGGCTACAAATACAGGTTTCCAAATTAGACTCGATTTCTTCTAAATTGCAAGAAAAAGACAGAGTAATCTTCAATCGCATTGTAGATGCAATGCAAAATCATGAAAGTCATTATGCTAAAGTCTTATCTAATGAATTGTCACAAATTCGCAAGATGAGTAAAATGCTGGATTCGGCCAAGATAGCATTTGAACAAATACAATTAAGATTGAATACAATGACTGAACTTGGAGATGTAGTAGTTACATTAAATCCTGCAATGTCGGTTATAAAGGGAATACAAGGAGGCCTTTCTTCTATGATACCACAGGCTGACCAATCGTTTGGGCAGATCTCAGACTTACTAGGTAATATCATGTCCGGATCTAGTCAAATATCGTCTGCTGAAATAGTACCAGGAGGAGAATTAACATTCGATGACGAAGCAATCAAGATTATAGAAGAAGCAAGCGCTATAGTAGAAGAAAGTACAAGAGATAAATTACCAGACCTGCCAATATCGTCTCCCGATAGAGTAGACCCTAATAGAAATAGCGGAAGAAAAGAGACCTCAGTGTATTGACTCGAATTAAGGCGACGAAAAAATGTATAGTTGCCTCTCCTAAAACCCTTCTCTTTTATCATAAAGTATAGGTAGAATAAACTCCCTTCTCATTCCTACCAGGGTTGAGTTGCCGCATCTAAAGGAATCAAGGCATCAGGTGTTTACAATGCAACCAAACTCTCCATAAGACCATTCGCACGCACATGGACAGTAGATCTGAAACAACACAAAAGGACGTAGGCACAGTCAGTCCTGGTATGATCTAGATATAGGGCCTCAACAGCTTGGCGGAGTGTACAACAGCTGGAGCAGTTCAAGACGACCTTTGTATCTAAAACTTGAATTATTGTTATCCTTTTTTTTACAGTTCCTATTCCTGTTATCTTCTGCTTGCTTATCAATGAATCTTGCTCGTCATAATCAGACTCTTCATTAGACTCTTGGATATCTTTTTGCTTAGAGATCAAACTCTTGTATTATTATTACTGTAATAGCTTAACACAAACCTCATAGCTTCCTTGATCACTGTAGCGCTGGTGAGTAATCCAGCTTCATAGAATAGCATTCTTTTCTAATGACAAATTATGTATCTTTTTCTTTTATCTTCTGTGTTCTT
Source organism: Thermoproteota archaeon (assembly GCA_046728625.1). Taxonomy (GTDB): domain Archaea; phylum Thermoproteota; class Nitrososphaeria; order Nitrososphaerales; family Nitrososphaeraceae; genus DASQQB01. The sequence goes on along the minus strand of JBKPEX010000381.1, from coordinate 2,834 downwards.
TTCAAGTGGTCAATGGTTCTTTTAAGATAGCACTTATTCCAAACAAGATTTGAAATAATTATAGGTCGTGTGAAAGTAAATGCCAAAGAAAGATCGCTGAGCCAAATACTATTGAATCAGCCGGTATATGCAATAGATAGCATATTCACAGTTTTATCATTATTTCGAATTAATTCTTTTTTGCAGATCTATTTTCAGAATATTATTTACAACATTTCCAAACACGTCAACCACTCTTACAGCAACTACATATACCTTTCCAGGCTTTAATCCTTTGTTTGCTGATTTCGGTATTGGTAGTATATTTCTACCAATTCCTCTAGACGCCTGCCAAGTAGATTTGAAAGTCTTTCCATCATAATCCCAGTCAATTGCCCAATAATCGATTAAAGAAAGAGATCCCTTCTTCATCAAGGCTTCTATTCCTTTTTCATACTTCTGTTTTTTTATTGGAATATCAAAAACAACATAACGGTCTATACCAACGGTCACATGATATCTTTCAACCGCATATTGGATTTCTGGTTTTAAAAGTTTCAAGTATGGCTTCCTGTGAAATTGAATTTTATAATGCAAAGGATCAAACTCATCTACAGTTTTATGCTTCTTTAGGTATTCATATGCTTCATGCGGTATAATTTTTGATACTATTTTTGTTCTCCATATTCTTTTTGACAAACGCTCTCTCTCATATAGAGCCTCATCGTAGTTATACTCATATTCCCACCCTAGGATTACTAATTGTTGGTAGCCTATGCCGTCTATCTTTTCTGCCAGAGATTCAAGCTCGTCGACCTTCTTTGCAGTTACCGGTCTATCGGGATAACTTATGTAGACCAATTCAACCAGCCCATTGATTTTTCTGCAGGCCAAGTCAGGGTAGTCATTCCTAATGGTGGCGCCGTATAGTTTAAGGATTATTCGTTGAATTTCATGAATCCTAAAACCTGCCAGATAGATTAGCTCTCTTTGACGACGACCAATGTTTTGAATTAAAAATGGCTTGGAATATCTTTGAATAAGTCTGTTACGTGTCACTTGTATTGCAACCTTTGAAAAATCGCAACCAATCCACCGTCTTTCATTTTTCTCAGCAACAACTAATGTTGTTCCTGAGCCAGCGAAGAAATCTGCTATAAGGTCCCCTTTGTTTGAAAAATTGACGATTATTCGTTCTAATAGGTCTGTGTGTTTTTCAGTGGGATAATTAGAAGAGTAGCTATATGCCTCGATATCTGTCCAAAGGTTGTCGAGGATCTTTTGTTCCCTTGGCTCTACCCAATATTCCGGATACTTTACGCCCTCACGCATTCTAATGAATTCCAGTGTCTGACCAGTTGACCTCCAGTATTCTAAGAGATATTTATTTTTCATAAACTCTATTTCCTGTTTTGTAATGGCTTGAAATTCCGTAGACTTATCAATATTATTTTTAAACTCAATTTCGAATTTGTGATAATTTTCAACAGCCTTGAACGCTCTCTCCTTTTTCCATTTCCATTGTCCTCTGTTTGGTACGATTCCGAACAGATCATATCGTAAGTTTGGTCTATCAACATTACTCCAAAATCCCATCCATTTTGCATCTACTCCTTCTTTATATGAGAGGGGGTGATTAAATTTAGTCAAGGAAGATTTAGTATACCATAATATCGTATCATAGCTAGCATGCATTCTATCAACCTTTTCAAATTGATACATAAGGCCTTTCTTGCGGCCTCTTTTTACAATAATTTCATTTCTGAAATTGGATGCCCCAAATATTTCATCCATTACTACTTTAACATAATGTCCAATATGGTAGTCAAGATGAATAAATATAGATCCATTCTCTGCAAGCAGTCTTCGCATTAATTGCAATCTTGGATAAAGCATATCTAAAAATGAGTCAATTCTTCCTTTCCATATGTCCTTGTATGCTAATCGCTCAATTATGAATGATATCTGTTTTTTAATTGAGGCATTAAATTCATACTTTGTATAATACTTTTCGTTTGTCCAAAACGGTGGATCTATATATATCAAGTTTATCTTTCCCTCGTACCCCAAAGTCAGCAGCGAGTGCATTGCAAAAAGGTTATTTCCCCAAATCAGTCGGTTTTCACTATTATTTTCTCTAGTTTGAATCTTAGACTGACTGCAGCAAAATGTGTGATGTTCTGTAGATGGATTTAAAAGTACGATTTCGGAGGTTTGGAATTTCCTATGCTCGGACTCGAATCTTCTATATTGCTTTGCATTCCAGAGTAATCTTGCAGAGTCTTTTAATGTAGTTGGTTCCAAGTTTTTCTGACAGATATGTATAAGTACAGACTGTATCTATTTCTTGTCCTAAATTGCAAGATGGGATAATGCATTTACCAAGCTAGACCCGTCTTCCTGCAAAGATTGGAAGAAGCAATGGCTTAAATTATTAAGAACATCTTTATAAAAATACAAATAAGAGGCTAAATAATGCCCAAAAAAATAGTATTATAAGATAAGTGAAATCAAGAGTTGATTATACCAGATGAACTAACACAAGCGAAAATAGTTTACATGATTATTGACAAGAAGACAGAAGAAGCATTAAAGAAATTAAGTGATTTTTATCACATTGAGTCTCCTAAGGTAGTTGTTGGGACAATCAAAGGTAAGAGAAAGACGGTTTTTGCTGTGTATATTCATAAGGAAAGAAAGATTTATACAGTTAACTCGGACATCTTCTACAATCCATTTATAATTTTGCATGAGTTTTACCATCATATAAGGTCAAGAGCCGAAAAACACAGAGGTTCTGAAAAGCACGCTAATAAGTATGCCCAGGAGTTTATAAACTCGTATATGAAAGTAGT
>JBKPEX010000051.1:0-1392 GCA_046728625.1 Thermoproteota archaeon | reverse complement strand
TCATTTGTGTTGTTAGAACCTTTATAATCATAAATTGTCATAGAATTGTTATACTATGAACTAAAAACAGTGAGAAGTATTTAGCTTACTCTACTTCTATACCTACATTACAAATTTATCCTATATACAATCTATGGACACATAGTCACATGAAATCAAATTATCTGACTGTTAAGTAATGTCTGTAATGCTTCTCTCTTTTGCATATCTGACAAATTATAATCTTCTTCTATTGTTGTAATTTTTCGTCTATGTTGTAATCTGCAACGATATAGAACTTCTTTTATAACAATGATGTAATGTATGATATGCGATATGATAACCCTGCTAAAAACTGGTAAAGCAAGTGGTCTTTTGTCCGCAGTCTTTATAATAACCATTATAATGTTATATTCACAGTTAACGCTGCACCAAGCCCTATCGCAAGGACAAGCAGGCAATACTACTAGCAATCCTCGATCAAACCCTTCGGCTGTATCTATTCCTCTGTCAAAGGGATATGTAAACGGAAAAATAGCATACTTTATTGCAACAGATGCATCAGATAGTCAAATTGCAGCATCTATAACAAATACCACTGGTTATAAGGTAAACTTCTCTCCAAACTTAACATCGACTCCAGAATCTGCTCTTCAGCAAGGTTATGTTTTTGTTAATGGTATTAAGGCAAGTGAATCGCCTGTTGGTTTTCAGCTGGGTGTCAGCAGTGTATTACCTGGAGAAAAAGGATATAGCCCTTTAAGCCAGCTAAATTATGTAAAATGGAATGCTAATGCTACTGCCAGAATATTGAAATCTACCGCTGAAATAATGACTGCTGAGAAGAATGGTGAATTGAGTATAGCAAAGACAAATATTGTAATAAACAGCCCTGCAGTTGATGCTGTCAATATGTCTAATAAGTAAGTAAATTAAGAAGACAGGATAGAATTCAGGAATTTTTGTATTTCGTTTTATACTTTAAAAAGATGATAATGATTTCCATTATTAGTAGTTACATTATCTTTGACTGTAGATGGATTAACGTTATTGTTACAGCACTTGTTGTTGTTGTTGTAAACTACTAATTTTAACTAATGATATTTGTTCAATGTCCACGTGCATAAATAATAGGATTTTAAAATCGACTTATGAGAGTCCTCACTTCTTCAAAAGTTCTCCCTTGCTGGTTTGACATGTATATATACATATGTTACAGTAGAAAGTAGAAAGCCTTGTCTCATGAATCCTCCTGAACAAAATTTGTAATACTTCCATATTTTTATTAAGAAATGTTAATTTTTTTATCATATTATGTCATATATAACTTTAAGAGCAGGTTTACAGATAATATATACCAGTATAAAAGAAAAAGAAATGGCTAAAGAATGGTGTATTCTTATAAAGCCCGTG
>JBKPEX010000369.1:0-2870 GCA_046728625.1 Thermoproteota archaeon | reverse complement strand
GGCTTTAATAAAAAAAGATCCTTATAGGGTTCGTAAGCCTTTCCATATTTATGCTCTAGGTCCATTTCAGCAGCCGTGAAAAAACAGATCTTCACTTTGCTGTCTATCTTCCGGATTTCCTGATATAATGCAAAACCGTCCATATTTGGCATTCTAATATCAAGTACCACCAGATCATACGCACCGGGTGTGTAATTCGATAAGGCTTGAAACGAGTCATTATAAGAGTCCACTTGTATTCTCTTGCTTTCTAAGGCTATCTTAAATGCTAAAGTGACATCCTTTTCATCATCTACAAACAAGATCTTGGCCATTTATTTACCTCATCCAGTCTGTGCATTCTACCATCATGTGATCTGTTGCTTTGATATAAGAGACTGCTATAATCAACTCTCTCTCATAATAAGCACAATTGTTTCCATATAAAGGTATCATAAGGCTAAAATAACCGTACAGAGGAATAATTCGAAAACTAATTAAGCTTCAGAAATTCTTTAAGCCGTATGGTTTAAGACAAAAAGACGAATTGAAACCCTTCTAGTGGCTATCCGATTTAAAATTAAAATTTACTGTAATTGATTGGTTAATGCTCTAGATCTTATTATCTGCAAGCTGCAATCAAATAACATTATAGATAGAGCAACGTGGTTTAAGTCAGCAGCTGTCTCTCTTATTGATATATGATAAAAGCTTCACAACTTTAGTAGATTGTATAGTGCTACTACTATCCATTTGCAGATATTGCAGAGTATTTTATACTCAGCCTTTCCTTGTAGACGGTATAAACCTGACGCAAACACATCTGCTCGCTAAGATTTTAATGACCATATTTTGTTGATCATTAAAAATGAAGTCCAGAACAGAATATCTTACACTTAACACTAATACAAGATATGCATACATCAATATCACTTCAGATGTAGCAAAGATAGTGGAACAAACCGGAATAAAAGAGGGATTGTGTCTAGTAAATGCGATGCATATCACGGCTAGCGTTTTCATAAACGATAATGAAAGTGGATTACACAATGATTTTAATAATTGGCTAGAGCATTTAGCACCGCATTCTCCTACTAGCAGATATATGCACAATAAAACAGGAGAAGATAATGCAGACGCACACTTGAAACGCCAGGTAATGGGACGCGAAGTCATCATTGCTATTACTAATGGACGATTAGATTTCGGACCTTGGGAACAAGTATTTTATGGGGAATTTGATGGTCGCAGAAACAAAAGAGTATTAGTAAAGGTAATAGGCGAATAAATCTTCACCCAATTAATGCCTTTATTCAGATTAAATAACTGTGTTCGGAGTAAGTTCAACTTGCTGTATTGACTAAAATATTGTAAATTTTCACAAGCATACAAAAGAATATATAGATATCTGAATGTGTAATGGAATTCGGGTTGCTATTGAATAGTTTTTTATTGATGATAAGAATTGATCATGATACATGCATACTTTGATAAAGCACGTACAACATTAAGGAGTGAGCCTAAAAATGATAGATGCGGAAGAAGCAGGAACACGTACGGATGTAACAGCAAATAGCAAAAAAATGAGAAAGAAAGAAAAAGAAGAATTACAGAATAAGGCAAACCACGAAAACATGGCGGCCGCAATAGCGTTGCTTGAAAATATTACTCAGAATCATTACAAGGAAGTTAATAGAGATATAAAAAGTAGGATAGGTGAGCTAGTGAGTTTGTTGAAAGATAAAGATCCAAACTCCAGTCTATCTGTGAGAGCAGCAAATGCTGTGAGCATGTTAGACAGGCTTACCCAAGACAAGGGAATGAAATCACATATTAGAACTATGCTATGGAAGGTCGTATCCAATCTCGAAAGTATAAGAGAATAAAGCCAGTTAATCTGAGATAATTTTTTTATACCACATGGTTAAGAGTTTATTAGCAGAAGACTGTGCATCGTTACTATTTATAAAATTCCAAACTCATTGTACTGTTGTAGCCAATGTCCTTTAGCGCTTGACTGCCTTTTCATGCTCATTAGTCTTTCGCCAATGGGCAAATCTTTGTCTCTCTTTCCATTGTTATCACGGCGTTGAATATGAATTATTTTATCTCTGTATTGATGTAATCAAGCACTGATCTCATCCCTTGCGAGCCGAATGCTTGAGGACTATCTAATTGGACCATTAGAAGATCAACATTGTTTATAATATACCTCAATTCTTCCACATTGTCTATCCTATTTGAATATGGCACATTCCTAACATTATGATGCGCACGCTATATTGGATTAAATAATATAGAGACCAGACAGTAATATCAATGTGGATTACAGAGAAATATTTTAAAAATTCTTATCAATTATGGTCTGATTTGAAACATCTATTGAGTCCTCTGGAGATGATATCTATCGTATGGTAAGATTAAGTATTTTGGCTGCGCATGAGCAAGTAAACCCTGTCGATTTATTAGATGACGTCATTATGATGGAAAAAAATGGCATCCAAAGATGTTGGACAAGCGATCATTACATGCCGTGGTGGCATACGGGCGCCTCGGGGGGTGCTGCTTGGCCATGGTTAGGTGCAGCGTTAGCCAAGTCTAGTAAAATAGGAATAGGAACGGGATTAACTCCGCCGATATTAAGATATCATCCTGCTATTGTTGCACAGGTATTTGCAACGCTAGGCTTCATGTTTCCACGACGAGTATTTTTGACTGTAGGAAGAGGAGAGGCCTTAAATGAGGTATCGTCAGGGAATAGTTGGCCCTCCAATTCTGAAAGGTTCGAAAGGTTGAGGGAGGCAATACATATAATCAAAACGTTGTGGACAGAACAGTGGGTTAGTTATACGGGCAAGTATTATTGGGTCAAAGACTCTAATCTTTATACT
>JBKPEX010000241.1:0-4648 GCA_046728625.1 Thermoproteota archaeon | reverse complement strand
AGCTGATATACTAGCAGGCAAAATACAGTGAAAGCCGAGCATTCTAATATCCAGAACTGTTAAAAAAATTATGTAACAGAGTTCAGGCAAATCTGGTACATAATTCTATGCTGATGCATTTACCGAAAAACTAGAACAATGACAAAAATAAGATATTCTCGGCAAATTTGAATATGCAATTTGATATAAGCAAAGGTTAGCTATGGATCGGATCAATACAGTAAAACTTACAAAGTGAGGCCATAGAACACAGAGTTAATCAAGCATTTACAAGATATATTTATTCAAGATGCTTCTCAAAGCATACACTAAATATTCAAATCCAAGGCGGATAATGAGCTGAACAATATTCCGAAAGTCGATTACCATCTTATGTACTATATTATGCGAGCTTCAAAATATTTCTTTGTTCGGTTAAGGTTTTATTATGAGATCCACAAACCTTCATCTTTAATAGTCACTTGTTTTCTGGCTTACCCTAAGGCTAGGTAATACTGAAGCGAGTATGACTAGGAGCTAAGATAATCGCTTGGTCACAAATCCCTATAGGCAGATGTCTACAAAGAGATCACTCGAATTATGGCATAGATAGAAACAGTTATAATTATAATTGGCAGAAGACATCTCATAGCCGACCTAATGAGAAAAGTGAGCTAAATTATACAAGAATATTAAAGGAAAAGAATCGTATCAGTCGCGGCTAGTCTGTTTACCCAGTAGCATGATAAACTCGGCGATAATATCCTTTATCTTCCTAATTGCTGGACTACTGGTCGCTTGGATATTATTAACCAATTATCCTGTATATGCTCAAACACCAGCGGAGGTTAGGTCGATTCAGAATAACTCTGCTAATGATGGCAATATTTCAGTCACAGGTATTGCAAGTGTTAAAGTCAAACCCGACGAAGCTGTTGTATCTTTGGGCGTAGAAACAATAGGTAAAACCGCCAATAGTGCTTTATCTGCGAATTCAGATGCAATGAACAAGGTAATTAATGCCTTAAAAAGACTTGGAGTAAAAGAGAATGAAACTAGCACCTCCGCCTTTAGTATATCTCCCAACTATAATGATTCAGAATCTTCTAGTGCTAGTCGCAGAGTAACCGGATTCACCGTATCCAATTCAATACAGATTGAAAGTGCAAATATAAACAATATGTCTAAGTGGATTGATATATCAATCGAAGCAGGAGCTAATACTGTAAATAATATAGCTTTTACGCTATCAGAAAAAAAATTAGCGGACACCAAAATTAATCTCATAAAGAAAGCTCTAGATGATGCCAGAAGAAAGGCCGACATAGCTGCTACAGCACTTGGTTTAAAGGTGGTGGGTATAAAGTCGATTAATCTGGGAGAAATTGGTATACAATTTCCTCCAATTCCCTTAGCAAAAGAGATGTCTGCAACAACGGGGACCGTAAGTAACACGTCTACTCCGCTTATTTCAGGACAAGAACAAGTCACTGAAAGTTTGAATGTTGTCTTTTTGTTATCTAATATTAATGAGTAAAGCTTAGCTTGTAGGTTTATGAAAATTAAAAATGATATTGACTAGAATATTATTTTTGAGTCATGTGTTGAATTGTGATTATATTTTGTGCAAGACTGAATAAATTATTTCATCTTTAACAACTTAATTCCGTTACTTTTTGAATAAGGTTAATCTGGCTAAACTCTGATGCTGGGCTATGACTAAGAAGATGCACAAATAGCAACACTAGAACGTGATGCAATATCCCTTGCCTAAAGTGCGACTAATCTAATTGTGCTAAGATAAAATACTCATCAATCGTATCATTAGCCAGCATAGTATGTTTAAAAATGGACCTCCCGGTTGGAGTGTAAAATCAGTGAGAGAGATCTACTCAACAGACTTGATAAAAGTATATGAAGATTGTCTTGATTTAGATGGAAAAGAGAAAATCTATACAAGAGCCATACGCAGAGATTACTCTACCATAGTTCCATTTATCTCCAATAATGAAGTACTTATTATTAGAAGTTATCGACATTTAGTAGATTCTATTGAAGTCGAGGCACCATCGGGCTACATAGAATATGGTGAGAGCCCTAGCCAAGCAGCTGCGCGTGAACTTGGAGAGGAAACAGGATACGTAGCTAAAAAAATTGTATCTCTAGGCTGCTATACTCTGGATTATACTATGTTTGAACAGAGAGGTAATCTCTTTGTAGCGTATGACTTGATAAATGACCCAAAGAAAAGATCATTAGGAAAAATGGAAAAAATAGAAATTGACATCATTACTATAGATCAGATAGAGAACTTACTATTTGAAGGAAAGATACAAAATGCAGCGTCTATCGTAGCATTTTACAAAGCTTTAAGTTTTCACAAGAGGTCTTTGTCATGAGTTATGTTCGGAAAGTCTGACTATCTTAACATAAATTGAGATGATAAAACAAATCCGACATATTACATTCTACTGAAGATATAAAGAAGTAGTTTCAAATCTTAATATTGTATTTTATTGCAATTGTGTAATCTACGTTTATCGAGTTACGTCAAGTTCTTACTCCATTTATTACACGGACTCTATATACTTACAAGCAAAAAATGTTTTAGTTTCAATAATACGACTGCTGATTTTTAACTAAACTTATTTCAAGAGCGTCTCTGACGTTTTTGGTAAATTCTAACGTTGTTTCACTAGTCCTACTCTGGTATCTCCCAGAATTTCTAACATATTCCAAATAATCCCTCATTTCATCTTCATATAATACGACATTGTCTGCAATAACAATCCCGTTTTGTCTCATTAAGTTCTTATCTTCTATTAACCTTAGATACTTTAAATAATCTCTCTTAATGGCGTCCAAAAATACCAGATCAAATTTGTAACCATGAAGAGTGGGAATGACCTCAAGAGCATTACCACATAACACTTTTACACATTTTGATAGTCCTGCATTTTCAATATTTCTCCTTGCGGTATCTACCAAGTTTTTGTCTATTTCAATAGTGATTAATTCGCCGCAAGTGTTATCGTTGCGTTCGTAATCTAACAGATCTGCCATCAATATTGCCGAATAGCCATGCAAGGTTCCAATTTCAAGTATTTTTGTGGGCTTATATTCTTTAATGATTGGTGAAATTATCTTTGCCTTAGTAGGACCAATTGAAGGAAGACCGTCTCTCTTGGCTGTCTCTTCCAATTCTTTTAAGACGTTTGCCACTTGTTTGTTGATAACCATGATACTATTACACAGTGATATCGGTATAGCTCTTCATATCTTTGTTGCTTTGCTACAAATAGCGGGTCCTCGCAGATTATATTGCAATACAGCCTTTCTACTATCAACATAGTTCTATATATTAGGAATGCTAAACATAAAAAACAGTTCTATTTTAGGGTAGACTATGGTTAATTAACAACAGTACTTACAGCTTTCGCGTTTAGAGGTTTAGGGAGCATGTGTCAATTAATCAGGAATACTATTGTGTGTTTTATTGAGAATCGATGCATAGAACTGGGCAAGTATTCGTAATGAATTTATTTTATTAATGCCTATACTAGCATACTGCGTTGGTGATTCGCCTTTATACGCCCGGCGGTTCCTTCATCGAAAGTCACTTTTTATATTCATAATCTTCCTGAATAAATATAATATAACACATGTCAGCAGCAAGCGATATCAAAAAGCGGCTGGAAGAAAATTGGAATCGGTTTTTAATTTCAAATCGTGCCACTATCTCATCAGGAACGCTTATTGGTTCTACACCGCCGTCAGTTTTCGTTGGCCGCCATGGTTATCCTAAAATAAAAGTTGGACCAATGTTGGCACCGCTGCACGGAGATACTACTATACTTGATATGCCAGAGATGTGGATTGGGAAGAGTATTGAAGAGATCGTTAATTATCGTTTATCTCTTATCAGAGGAGTTTCAAGTATCAATATTAACACTACATCTGGAAAGTATCTAGAGTCTTTACAAGAGTTGGCAATGACAAAAGAATCATCTGAAAGTGAAGCAACATTCGAAAAAAAGCCTATTGCAGATAAAGAGCAAAAAAAAAATCTTCTTATGGATACTGAGTCCGCTCCGTTTGGACCTATTGCTCTATTAAAGACTTTCAAGACATCATCATCACTTTCAGTGGATCAAAAACTAGAAAACGCATTCTATGATAGAGATCTACGTGCTGCTGACGCCGTAATTTCGCTCTATAAGAACGGAATAGAGATTAGTAAAATCCAGAGGGTACTTAGTATGGGTATGCTGGGAATACAAAAAAACAGAAAATTAGTACCGACCAGATGGAGTATTTCGGCAACAGATGATGTTATTTCTAATTATCTTATTAAAAATATGCGAGTTAACACTACAATTGATTTTTATGAAGTATACAAATACTCTCATATGGGTAATCACTACTGTATTATATTAATTCCTGAACAAACGTGGAGCTTCGAAATGCTTGAAGCATGGTTTGACAAAAATGGAAATTTAGCATTTGGAGCCGAATTCGAGGATGCTACTGGATTAGATCATTATCCATCTATAGCTGGAGCATATTTTGCTGCTAGGCTTGGGATTGCAGAACACTTCATGAAAGTAAGAAAAAGTGGCGGAGCGTTAGTCCTAAGGGAAATCCATCCAGAATATGTATTGCCTGTAGG
>JBKPEX010000189.1:0-1666 GCA_046728625.1 Thermoproteota archaeon | reverse complement strand
CTTCAGCCTCTGTGGAGCGTACACTTCAGGTCTGCCTTGACATGTTACGGTTAGACCACAAGGACATTCGTCAAAAATGCCTTGAAATCATACAAAACATGTCGTCTCAGGTTATAGATACATACGGCAACTGGATCATAGTGTTGAAATCTGTAGCAGAGTCCTGTGCTGATGGCACTATTATGTTTTCAGAATCGCAAATATGCGATTTTCTCACAGTAGCTGCAAAGGGAACGGAGACTAAAGAAATGCATGTAGAAATAGTCAAAAACATGATATTCTATATTTATAAAGACATAATCGAAAATTACAAGACGTTAAAGATTAATCTAAAGAGAACATATCCACAAATAATAGTTGATGTTCTGTCAATTATTCATAAGGGTACTGATACTCACGGTAAAATGATTAGTCTATATAATCTAAAGAATTACTATCAGATGAGGAAAACAAATTCCAATGACGACTATTTGAAATCAGAAGGATTGTCTTCTAACCAATCTTTTCTTCCGACATCATTATTGTCGGATCGACAAGACAATAATAGTCCTCATGACAATGAGATGATAATCAACAAAAACACTGATCTTGATGACCTAGGACTTGTAGAAGCTCTCCAGAGTATAACAGGCAGAGGTATACACGATTTACAACTGTTAGTACAAAAATTGCAAAGCAGCGATAAAAAGAAGATTTCAGATCTCTGTGTCAATTTCAACAAGTTGCAAAAATACAGCAACTTGCTTGGAACAAAAAGCTTTGGCGATGAAGTTCAGAAGGAGCTTGGAAGAAAACTAACAGAAAGGCAATTATTACAGGCGGCTGTTTCTATAAAAAAAGTAAAGACCTACATTGAAAACATACTTGACGATAAATTCTCGTTGCATTCTTCACATGGAATAAATCACGTCAAGCACAACCTTGAATATGGATATCAGATTATGGGCTTGATTAAACACAATAAAAGAAACGTTACCCACAAGACACTATAGTATGGTTGTATTTTTTAAAATTTTCTTAATAAGCTATAATATGTCATCATCATAGTATGCAGGAGGACGCGAAGTAGTTTTGGGAAAATAGATGCCTTACGATGCTTACATATATTGGTCTTAAGTGGTTTTGTTATAATACACTGGTTAAGGTATTTGTTTTGAATAGAAGGCTCAATAGCCAAAATTAATGGACTCTGACCCATTAGCTGTGCTGAGAATTGTATTTTGCTGTTTTAATGCTTGAATGTCTGAGGTGAATATATTACGAAATCATATATGCTATTTGTTCAAATACATTAAAGACAGTTAGCAAATCGGACACAACTATGGAATGCATAATCGTAAATGAACTAAAGCAGATCCATTTAGGGCACCATTTAAGTAAAATAATGCACTCTCTCATGTAGACTCCGAAGATTTTTACTCTTGAATGACATCGAACAATGAGAGCATATGTATATTCCAAATTGCTCCATATCACCTTGCTTAAGTATTACAATCTCATTCTCATCTTCAGTATTTTCTGCAACTATATATTCGCTAAGGCTATGCCTAGTAAGGATAGCTAGTAAAATTTCCTTTATTTTTTCAATTGTGTTTTCATTGATAAAGATCAGAGTATTTCCTTCCACGACGTTATTATGTTTCGAGCTATTAGGCAATGCGCGATG
>JBKPEX010000191.1:0-1824 GCA_046728625.1 Thermoproteota archaeon | reverse complement strand
ATGCTGATTATGGCACTTTAAAGATATTAACTATTGCTGTACTTCCATATTGAAAATTGTGGTGCTCATTAATACAAGTTACATGTGCTACCACAGAGAACACTATTCAACCAGTTAAGTATATGGGGTTCTTATATCAGTTTAAGATATAAACTGAAATAGACACTGCAAAGGATAAAGGTACAGCATGGAGCACGATCAGATACATATTAGAGCAGAATTCACTATAGAAGAAGGAAAAATAGAAGAATTTAAGAGACTGGTAAAGGACATGAGCAGAACAGTTGAAGCGAGCGAGCCAGATACAATAAATTATCAGTTTTATCTAAATAGAGATGAGACAAAGTGTATAGTAAATGAAACGTATTCAAATTCAGAGGCTGCACTTGCTCACAACTCCAGCATTGCATCGCAAACAATACTTCCAAAGGTGTTCAGTGTAGCCAGGATAAGTAGATTGGACGTTTACGGGAACCCGAGCCAGGAATTACAAAAGGTGCTAACGGGTATTTCCGCACAGACTTACAATCCGTTTGCGGGGTTCAGTCGTTGATAGTTCGGCATTCATTTTTAGATTTGATATTATTTTTATGAACTACAAAGGAGTACGTGTATAATGCCTTAATTGTTAGCACTGATATTAGCACTAAGAAATTGCATCCTATGTTTCATTGCGACTAAAAATATTTTCATTTATTATGAAATTTTTTTCAATATTCATTAAACAGAGTTGCCGCCGTGTAGCTTTACGTTTTAATGAAAATGAAGAAGAATGCAAGAATAGCAGGTATGATCTGTAAATTTATTTACATGGCCAGCAACTATTTTAAGATAGATATAGGCGCAAAGGTACCAGGTTATGGCCTAAAATAATGAAAGTTTGAGCCGTTGTGTTAGCTGCTACAAGACTCTAACGCTGCATTAAATTGTTCCATGTTATTATAATAGCCTTTTTGTTCAAATCCATATATCTTGCCTGTACATTCTCTAACTGTGTTTAAGTAACTAGGATTACTAGCTATGTAAGCGAAACTAAGTCCTATGAGAGAAATCGCTATTAAGACAACCACAGATACAACAATTGAAGATAGTTTGGTGGATGCTCCTCCTGCTTGCTTTGGTATCTCGTTGACAGGTTGGCCAATAATCTTCAGGTTGTTTTCTTTAACCATTTTTTATAGTACCCGCTTGTAGTTATTCTACATTATTAGAAAGCAATAATGATTTGTATACAACCAAGGTTAAAACTACTACTTAAATCTACGAATAGTTTGGATTATAGTATTTTTGAGACGATGGATTCCAGGAATTGCAAAGCTTCTTGCAATGATAATAGGACAATTTAGCTGATCAAGCATAGAGATGAAATGTTGGTTATTAAACAAATTAAATTTGCCAATAGCTGCACCTGTTACTATTATATCTGGCTCATTGGCATTAATCGCTGAAAGAACTAAATCTGCAAACTTCTGACTACTGCTTTGTGATTTCCCATTAACATAAATCTCACTGAACTCGAGCCCAATTTGCTCCAAGTAGTGTCTATTCTGGTCTTTCTCAGTTAAGAAGAACCTTTCAATATTTTCCCTCTCTTCTGTCTTGTCTTTTAATTCTTCTTTATCTCCTTTATAGTTAATATTGTCTATGTTATCAAGATATTTTCGGTTCTCCTTCTTCTTTACTGATATCACTTTTACTTTGAACTTTCCAGAATGTTCTAGACTAGTAGAAGTCTTTAGTACCGCCTCTGAATGATCCGAGTCCTCTTCATATAAAATAACTAAATTTCTCTTACGTAATATTTGGTTTGGTGTTTCATTATTC
>JBKPEX010000183.1:0-4660 GCA_046728625.1 Thermoproteota archaeon | reverse complement strand
ACTAGGGGAGGCAGAAATAGAATGAAGATTATTGAACTCTTAAAAGACCGTCCGTATAACATTAACCAACTTGCTGAAACTCTGAGATTGGATTATAAAGCTATCCAACACCACATTTTAGTATTAGAGAGAAATAACCTAGTTAATAGAGTAGGAGAAAGGTACGGCATATTATATTTTATTTCTAATTATTTAGAAGCTAATATTCAAGCATTTAATGATATTAGAGCTAAAATAAACTGGATGGCTTGAAAATTCCTCCCACAGCGCTTGTTATCATTATTACTGCATTAGAACTGTACCTTTATACCTGTAGAAAAATCTCAAAGTAATTTTTTGATTTTATCCACGAGTCGCTTTTTCTGTGTTGATCGAACAAAAGAACGTACTTCCGGTTCAAAATACTGAAAATACGAATCTCCTTTCCATTTATTTTGATAAAAATAATCAGATAGCATTTTTAGGCTTGCAAGTTTGGGGATCCCGATATCGTTTTTATACAAATTTTTGAAAATTCTTGCAATGACAAACATTGGATGGTATCCTAGACAGCGCATGGAAACTCCATATTCAACAAATCTATGCAGAATACCAAAAGTCCTCAGATGTTCATATTTTATATCATCGAACTTTTTAATTGTATAGCCCATTTGAAGTGCCTTGTACAAAATCCATGCTTCATAGCCATAGTAAGGTGGATGTCTATAACCAATTTGCTTTAAATATGACATTTTTATAAGTCTACCTGCACCTTCTGGAAGAGAAAAATCATCATAGGGAAGTAAGCCGCGGCTACCTGAAGCTACTACAAGTTTTGGATTCCCGCTAATCTCATAAAGTAGGCTTTTGACATAATCTTTGGAGAAAATAATATCATCGCTTGAAATTAAAAGATAGCAATACTCCTTTCCACTATTCTTTACAAAGTCACAGGCGAGATTCCAATTATGAACAATTCTTCTAATATCATATCCAGAATCAGGCAAAGTTATTACATGTATAAGATCGCCGTATTTTCTTTTAAAATCCAAAAGAATGTTGGGGGTAGAATCTTTAGAACCATCGTCTACTATACAAATAAGTGAAGGCTTTACTGATTGAGCCAAAATAGATTCTAACGTTTGCACAATAGTTGTCTCACCATTTTTGACTGTAATCAATACCCAGTATGATGCCCATGAAGGCATTATGTCACTCTTCTCTATGCTAGTATTATCCATATAATATTTCTTCTTCTACTGATCGATATCCTACTTAGTCCTTGACACTTTATATGTCATCATCTCAATATTTGAATTCTCATCTGTTCTCATCTTAAGTGCCGAATGTTTACTAGCTCGATCTAATAAATTCAAATTTTTCTTACACGTTTCATGTCTACATATTGTTGGAAATTATAATTTTTGTCTTTCCGTCATGGATCTGCTAATAAATAATCTATACCATATTTCTAATGCCAAGATGGATAGCATTTTGCTGATGTATCTTACCTTTAACTGATAATCAATATTATCTCTCTGCTTAAGTAGATTGGAAACTTTTTTTAGCCAGCTTTCACTGATAAGTTGAGCCTTTACTACCTCAGAGTTAGAATGGATATACCTGTTAAAGATATCTTGAGTATTTCTTCTTTCCCACAATGACATAAGATCGATCGAAAAACCCTTTTTTACATTCATCACTTTCTCAAAACCCTTGTATTTACTGAGAATTACGCGCAATGGAATTTTACCTTCTCCTGTACTTGGATTATATTTTGTTTGCCAGGGTATGTGAGTAGCAAACTTTAGCATGGTATCACTTAGAAAAATTGAATAGATATTCATATGAAGGGATTCTTCAAAGGCCTTGTTTTGAGGCAGCCAATCATAGAGTAACTTTCCATTAAAGTCAGCCAGAAAAATCTGATCTAAATGAAATAAATTATTATTAAAATAAGATTCAAATAATGTGTATATTTTTTCCCATGAAAAATTTATCATTCTGCCAAACATATCAGGCTGATCAGGTACCCAATCTCTTTCATGACAGGAGAGGTACAACTTCACTTTTTCTTTCCACTGTTCCTTTCTAATAATGTCTGGGGTCATCAGAGATAGAAACTTCTGATATCTAAATACATAACCTCCAAGTAACTCGTCTCCTCCATCTCCGGAAAAGAAAATATTATTATTAAGTCTCTGTTTTCCATATTCAAATATATAATATGGATATAGATTCCATCTTGGCTCTTTTACAATATTAATCAATTTCGGCAGCTCATCTAAAATATCTGCGTTGGTGATACTATGGAAATTGCATTCATACAGCCTAGATAATTCTGCAGCCTTATTGATCTCGTCATCAGTATCGCCAAAGCCCATGCTAATACACTCTATCTTGACATCAGGCAAAATTGATCTTATCATTGCTAAGGTTAATACTGAGTCTATTCCTGAGCTCAGGGATAAACAGATTTCTTTAAATTTCAATTCCTCCTGTTTATGTAAAAGATCATCTCTGATTATGTTAACGAGTTTTAATTCAATATCTTCAAAATGCGTGGGAATAAAATCGATGCTTTGTAAGGGCTTTTTTCCAGGCTCTCTCTTAGGATCATATCTCAAAGTCATCATTCGTAGTATCGAATCATAATCTAATTTAGGCACAGACATCTAATGTCGTGTAAGCAATAATATAAATAATTTTTAGTTGATGCGTTAAAAACTATGTGAAGGTGAATAATAACAAGTTTATTATATATTTTATTTTTATTCGAATGGAAGGCTATGAAAACCATAATAATTGGTGCAAGTGAATAATTATAATAATAATTATAATCTCAAACTGTTTTTACCTATTATAGTGTGCAGCTATGCTATATCTAGCGTATAAAATGAATCTGTTGTTTCATCTTGGCTCTTATGAAGCTATTATAGTAAAAATAATCTTTGAAGTACATATATGTGCTTTACACTGGTAATGGCAATATCAACACACACACCAAAGGAACAGATAAATGATGTAGATTTGCAATATTAAGGACAACAACATTATTACATTCCTCTTTTCAGAGTTCTGCTGTGTAGATTTTGAATATCAAAATAAATAGTGTAATGGTAGCAGTCTACTACAGTTAAGACATTAAGACATCTAGTGTAAAGCTTAACTGTTACCGCGGGAAATCTGGTACTCTATAAGCAGGTTTGTTTGCTGCATTTACTATTCTTAGATTTAAGACGGAGATATTGACTTTAGTTTCAAGCCATACCTTCTTATGAATGTTAAAAAATGCCGCGATATTTCAGATTTTATGCATGCAGTCAAGGTATCCAATTCGATCCACTCATATTTATTTTTCACCTCATTAGGAATTTTGAACGATACTACAATATCAAATGATTTGAAATCTTTGTCAAATTTTTTCGCATATCTCAATCTTGTTTCATTAAACTGAAGTATATACTCCTCTGAGGATCTAGACACAACATTTTTCAGTTTGAGGAAATCGTTTGCGTAGCCTTGAAAATCTGAAAGTATTTCTAAGATTATCTTTTCCTTTTGATTTTCTGATAAAACACCGGTTTTTTTTGTTTTGATGATCTTTGCTGGAACTCCTACTGCAATTACAAAAGCTGGCAAACTTTTTGTAACAACTGCTCCTGCACCTACAGTAACATCGTTATCAATTATTACCCCAGGTAAAATTGTAGCATTCCAAGGTAACCAAACGTTATCTCGGATTTCTACATTTGCGAATTTAAACGGATTGCCCTGCAAGACATTTTGCCATGCGCTATGTGTAAATATGAGGCAATAACCACCTATTCCAACATTATTTTTAATTGAGATTTTTCGTGTTGTGTTGAGATAGGACCTGTAAAGAATTACACAATCGTCGCCCACTTCCAATCGACTTCTTTCACTTTGGATTCCACCTACGAAAACATCTCTATCTATTACCGTTCTGTCACCTATAGATATACCATTAAATGCGTTCATTATGGTACGTTCCTTGATTACGGTACTCTCTCCTACCTTAATCTCATGATCAGAGAAGAGATTACATTCAGTTAGAGAAGCATGTGATTTAATTGTAATTTTTCTAGCTCTTATGTGAACATTAGTTAACTGTGCACCAGATTCTATATGGATATCGTCTGATTCAAGCGATGTATTTTTTATCACTGCATATTTAGAAATATTTTTATCTGAATTCATTCTTATTTATGACCTCGCATAAGTCAATTCCTCTAGTAATTTTAGTGTCCTCTTGAGAGGTTAAAAATTCTAGGATTTTAGCATACATCCTGCCACCTTTCATCTTTAATACATTATCATGCCAAAGCACAGTTACAATCTTAAGGTCTTGTTCCATAGATTTGATATCTTTTATGGTCTGCTCAAAAATATTTATGACTTGTTCCTCTTTTACATTCATAAATGCAAACAAATAGGCATCCATTAACGTGATAGGAAACTCGATTAATTTATCATGGCGGTAATAGCCAGTATCCCTTATATCAATAGACGATCTGAATTTCTTTACTGAGGAATCATAGATAAAACCGGCCTTTTGTAGCTTAGAAGGAAATTGTTCATCAAATGCCAAGTAATGAGCACGATTGCCTAATAAAACAGTCTTGGATAAATTCTCAAGTTTCGTTTTTTCTTTAGATAC
>JBKPEX010000354.1:0-1039 GCA_046728625.1 Thermoproteota archaeon | reverse complement strand
GTGATTTTTACACCTAATTTGTTTAGCTGTGGTAATAATAATGATAATCGCTGCTGATTTGTAGTGGCATCATCAACATTGTAATTGTGTTGAAGGTGAACTAGTGGTTGTTGTTGTTGTTGTTGTTGTTGTTGCGCGTACGCGAAACTAGAATTGATAGAAAAGGGGAAAAGGACTGCGAATATTATGCCAAAAGTAAAAAGAATTATCAAAATAAACCGCTTATACGAAACCAAATTGATTAGGTATTTTTATGATTGAAGAGGGTATAAATGTATAAGTCAAATTCTCTCCTATTATTACTTCATTGCTTTAACACTAATTGCCGGGATTGTTTGCTTACGTTTTATTTTATGGTAGCTAATAAAGTACTTAACACCAATCTGTAAATATTGAACTCATAAATTTCTGTATGACAAA
Organism: Thermoproteota archaeon; assembly: GCA_046728625.1. Classification (GTDB taxonomy): domain Archaea; phylum Thermoproteota; class Nitrososphaeria; order Nitrososphaerales; family Nitrososphaeraceae; genus DASQQB01. The sequence goes on along the minus strand of JBKPEX010000354.1, from coordinate 619 downwards.
AGAACAGAATTGTCAGTAAGTGTTCCGTTCTCTTCTTTTTACTTTGATCCTCTAGTGTTATATGCTCATCATCTATTCTTGTACATCCATTGTCATCATCTACTTCTACTATTACTACTGCTATATCAGAAACACTTGTAACTGTACCAAAGTATTAGGGATGTCCTCGTCCCCTTCATTTCATTATTTCGCTGTTTACGAAATTCTCAAAAGCAGGATTGAACCATCTCTCTGACTTTACTTGTTTCCATTGTTCACCTATTGTTCCATACTTAAAACAATTTTTCATCCACTGTAACCATCCTTTCCATTCATCGTCGTTAAGTACATTTTTTTGATGCATGGAATATGCATGGGAACAAATAAACAAGATGTAATACACAAATGCTAATTCTTCTGACGGCTTTTCAAGTTTATTATATATGACTTTTTGCATTGATGGTTTTTCAATTATAATCTCAGCCATCTTACGAACTTTTTCATCCAGATCATTCAGAACCTTAGTTTGTTTATCAATTGACAGACTTTGTATTTGCTTCTTTGAGAAAATCAGCGTCAAGACCATAGTCCCTACTAATCCAATTGTTTGCGCTATACTCAGCATGTCAGAAAATCCTAT
>JBKPEX010000041.1:0-1303 GCA_046728625.1 Thermoproteota archaeon | reverse complement strand
CCCAGTATGTTCTCGACGGATGAAAAGGCAGTGCCATTTTCGAATTCAGCATTAATCATGGTATAACCTAATAAAAATTGGCTGCAGGTTGACAACCCGTTTTAAAGTTCATGTCTTACCTGGTTTTCATGGATTGTGACTTATTAATATCGTATACTCCTTTGATACATTTATATGATAAAGTTAGAAAAAAATAAAAATAAGAAAATCAAGAGGAAGTCTTTGCCTAGGAACAATAATACTCGAAAAAATACGACTGATTATTCTGACGAGAAGGACAACGTTTCTTCGAGTATGCAAAACGACCACCTTATTGAAACTGCTGAGATTATTCCTGTAGTAGAAGAAGATTTTAATTTATCTAAGAAAACCACTATCCAACAAGTAAGGATCGTAAAAAGGTTGGCTACTAGAACTGAGAAAATAGAAGTTCCGATAAGTTATGAAGAGCTATATGTTAACAACAAAAAACTGAGGATATATGAAAAGGAAGAAGAGGGCATATTTTCAAAATTAAAAGGGACGATTGCACATGGCATCACAACGGAAGATAACAGTATAGAATATAGGCATGCTGATTCATCCCGGAACGTCGTCGGATCATCCTCCTCTTCACAGACCCATGATGAGAACTTAAGGAGGGATGATCAAGGTGTTCATAACCATGATGACGATACGCATGACCAAGCAGTTCCCTTGATAGAAGGACAGGAAAAAAATGAAACGGAGAAAACAGTTCCGATCTGGGGAGAGGAAATACTTGTAACTAAAAGAAAAGTAAAATTAGGTGAAATTGTGATTAAAAAGCGGGTAATCAGAGAAAACAAGCAGGTAGATATTGATATCAGAAAAGAAAAGATTACTATAGAATATCCTAACGGAGTAAAGGATGAATTGACAGGATCCGGACCTAGATAGTGCAGCAAGACTAGCCAGAATTCTATCGAATTTCACAATCAACATTATTTATGTTCTCCAGATTGACTATAGCGAGGCAAGCATTAAATCTCTTATCCACTTATTCTTTTTATGACTATGGAGCAGGGGAATATAAACTGGAATGATGTAATAAAAAAAGAGGCAAGGGGTATTAACAACGAAGACCTCGGTGAGGTTAAGGAGGTTGGAGACACATACATTTTGGTACAAAAGGGCTTGATAAATAAAGAAAAGTATTACATACCTCAAAATAGGATACAGGGTTATGATGGCAGTGTACTACGCTTTAAAATATCCGAAGAAGAAATGAAGACTAAATATTTCCAGAGTTCCTGGCCACCAGAATTGTCAGCAGCCCATATAG
>JBKPEX010000342.1:0-1986 GCA_046728625.1 Thermoproteota archaeon | reverse complement strand
TTAATTCAAACTGATGCTGCTATAAATCCTGGTAATTCAGGGGGACCTTTAGTAAATACAAGTGGAGAAGTAATAGGGATTAGTACTGCCAAGATGCCTTATGCACAGGGTATAGGGTTTGCAGTTCCAGTAAATACTGCTAAAGCAGTAATCAAAGAGTTGATAGAAAATGGGCGTGTAATAAACAGACCATGGATTGGAATCTCAGCTTTTAAGATAACACGACAATTAGCACAATACTATAAACTCCCATCAAATGAAGGTATACTTATTGCACAAGTAGAACCACAAAGTCCTGCAGAATATGCTGATTTAAGAAAAGGAGATATTATCGAAGCAATCGATGGAAACAAAATAACTGATCCTTCACAAATGTCATCAAATATCCGGAAGAGAACTATCAATGAAAAAATAATAGTCACCATCAATAGATATGGAAGACGATTTGATTGTCAGATACAGCTTTTAGGGCGACGTTAGACACTGAATCTTTCTTATACACTACCATCAAGATAGACCTGTTAGGCTTCCGAAGGGACAAGATGAGGCTGGGCCCAACGGTGAGTAAATCATATTTGACATTAATTTGGGGGCTCATTTTGTTTACAAGCGTGTCCTTAATTAGACATTTATGACAATACGAGCTAAACTCTAGACAGTAATAGACAATATCAGCCGGTAATACGCGATGACTACTACAGTTTGGCATTAGTGGGAATTAATTAGTCCAACTAGTTAGTTGAACCTATATCGTTCTCTGCTCTTATTCTACTATCTTTTTGAACTATCTACTGCATCCATTATTAGTTGGCTGCCACGAAAACCAAAGTTTGCCTTACAATAATTCTGATTCGTAGCTTTGAATCAAATTTTTTTTGTCTTTATTAACCCCGATATTCTATTTACGGCAGCAAGATAATTCATTTGTGAAGCCCAACGAAGTATAACCGTCCATTTGCGACAAACGCATGATAGTCTTCAATTTTTAGTAGATCTTTCACTTGATGTCATTATCCGTTACAAATACCCTATAGTAAGATAAATAATCACGTAGAGGCTGTCATATACTATATTGAAAATCTTCAATGCAAGCCCAGGATTTGGTGCACCTTTAACAGAAGGTGAGGTGATCAATTTTTTGACAAATAGTAAATTGAATATTCATATTGGTACAATTGATAAGAAGGGAGAGCCAAATATACATCCAACATGGTATTATTTTGATGATGCTAATAAGAGATTTTATATTGAAACATCCAAGCAATCAAGGAAAACGGAAAACTTGTATACAAATAATAAGATTTATTATTGTGTTGATGAACCTAGTCCACCTTACAAAGGTGTTAGAGGTAAGGGAATAGTCAAAATTCATGAAGACATTAATCATAATATCCCTATAGCTGAAAAGATAATGGTCAGATACCTTGGAAACCTTGAACATCCAATGGCGAAAGCTCTTATGAGTAGTGTCAAAAATGGGGATTCAGCTATTTTAGAAATATGTCCTAGCTATTACTCAACTTGGGATTATAGCAAAAAGTAACAGAGCAGCAAAAATTACTTGATTATTTATTAATTTTGGATGACCTAGTTAAGCCAGATTTTTAATATATTCATGTATACTCCTGATACCTGCATCATAAGGTACTACTTGGCTAGTATCCGCACTCTATGATCGGCATACTCAAGCAGCGGGTGTAGTCCACCATACTATTATGTTGGTACGATAGCATGACAGAAATAATTGGAAAATAAAGCAGGTTCTCCTACAGCTACGATAGTGCCTAACTATGTCAAATAGTGTGTGACTCTTTAATATGATACCAAACAAAGTTCCTACGATACGACAAAAGTTCAATATCAAACAGAAATCAATGCGCCTCTAGAAAGAGTGTATGAATACTATACGGATCCAAACAACATACAAGAAGCATGGCCACAAGATATAGTTAAAGAATCTGAAGATATATCAGGTTCAAAAAATGA
>JBKPEX010000085.1:0-4467 GCA_046728625.1 Thermoproteota archaeon | reverse complement strand
ATCCAAGATAGCGATTAATATTGATCATAATCCACCGTCGACTAATGAGATATTTAGGCTAAAGTACGTCCTCTGACTGTGCAGGCATTAATTTAAAATATCTTTTAGTCCATGTTACATTACCATCATGGCTTTTTGTTGTCCTAACTGCGGCAATGAATTGGTTGAACACAAAGTACTGAAACGATTGGCTAACGTGGATGGATGGGAATGTAACTGTTGCAAAGTATTTTATGATAAGAATGAATTAAAAAGGATCATTTATGATGTGTGATAAATTAGTTATATTAAATTATAAGTTAATAATGTGTCAAAGCCAAATCTCAAGCAATCTATCTTTTTGTAGATAGTTAGAAGATATTCGGTCCTCCAAAATTTTTTGTACCGTAATTTGCATTAGCCAGTTTGTATATGCATGCGATAATGTACTTTCACCATGACGTTGCTAATTTCTATCATGCGGAGTAATTTACAGGTGGCTATTCATTGTCATTATTGAACTTGAACTGTCCTAACCAATTCAGCTGGCATATGACTATGCATTCGTTAATGTTTATAGCGATCCGGTATTTATTAACATGACTACATGCAAGGCCAGTTATCGATTGGCATGACCGATGGTTCAGGAAAGGAAGTACTCCACATTGGCTTTGATGATACTGATTCTGTTCGAGGTAAATGTACAACTCACATTGCATTCAAAATTACAGAGTACCTATTAAAGAATAGATATGCAGAGTTTTTGGATTATCCATTGCTAATAAGATTAAATCCAAATGTGCCATGGAAGACTAGGGGTAACGGTGCAGTATGTTTAAGATTAAGGACTAACGTTTGCCAGAAAATAATCGAATACGTAAAACAAACTGTTGAGCAGGAATCTGACCTAGAAAATGGCGCCAATCCTGCGATTGTATTCCTCTACGGTAGACAGATCCCAGAGGAAGTTTCAGAATTCAGTAATATTGCAATGTTCGATGTCTTGACTAGAACAAAGGCAGAGGAAATTGCACGGAAATATAACATCCAGTGTTTTGCATATGGCAATGGTCAAGGACTCGTAGGCGCTTTGGCAGCGATTGGATGCTTATTGCATGAAGACCATACATATGAAGCAATAGCCTACAGAAGAATTGAGAATTGTGGGACTGCAAGGAAAGTGGATGTTTGTAATGTGATAAAATATAGCCATCAAACTTTTCCTAATACCTTCAACAATTACGATCCTTATCACAAACGTATACTAATTACTCCCCATGGACCCGATCCTATTTTCTGTGGCATACGAGGTGAGGATCCAGAAATAGTGGTATCGTCATTGGAAGGACTGCACCAAGAAGAAAATCTGGATGGATATATGGTTTTTCGCTCAAACCAAGGAACGAACATGCATTTGCGAAATGAATGGAAACTATCAGATATTAGAGCATACCTATCAGGTTATTTAAGATGCAGAGTTAGTACAAAGCCAAGTATTATCGAAGGAGGACACGTAATGTTTACAGTCAAAGACTCTACAACTATTGAGTTGCCGGCAGCCGTGTATGCTCCAACTGATATGACAAGTGTAGCCTCACAGCTAGAAATAGGAGATAGTATCGAGATCGGAGTTGGAGTTAAAGAGGCCACATCCAGATACCCTGAAACACTCAACGTGGAATATCTTTGCATCTTGATGCTAGCACATGTTCATCAGGCCCATAATCCTTGTTGTGTATTCTGTAATAAAAGAATGAAATCCGAAGGGAGAAAAAAAGGATTCCAATGCCACAACTGTGGATATAAAGATAGGAGGATAGAAAAGATTAACGTACCAAAGAATAGAAATATCAAGTTAGGTCTGTACCTTCCGGCACAAAAATCTCAGAGGCATTTAACCAAACCAATGCATAGATATGGTATGGAGAAGCACAATGGCATTTTAAATACAGACTCTAAACTTTTTCCAAGATGGTTTTTTTCCTCGTCAATCTAAACGTATCTCTTCGTCTATCATTAAATAGTTCAAAAACTTCAAAGTCACCTTAGCAGTTAAGGAAGTATCCGCACTGCAATTTTAAAGTAATAGCGGGGGGTTGATTTGAACTTACGGCCACATTTAGACATAATGTGGGAACCGCTCTGCGGGTTATGAGCCCGCCGGGATTACATAGTCTCTCAGCTCAGAGATCTGGCTTCCCCACCCCGCTGATAGCATCTCAACGTAGGGATAATATAATTCTGTTTCTATTTAACTTGACTGCTGAGGGCATCAATACGCAGATTATGGATTTTCAACAAAATATTACACGTTGGTTCCTTAAAATTTAGAATTGTGTTTTTACTTTATCAACAAGCTACTGCTAGTATAGATATAATCTGTATATCGGACAAATAAAAAGCTGGGTTATAGTTACCTTCTGACAATCCTATGCAACTAAGAATTTGCAGATATAGCCTGAATGGTAATGTCCTTTGCTATAATAATAGGACAATTCAACTGAACTAGTAGTGATAAAAAATCCGAATTATTGAAGTTAAATTTTCCAATAAGGGAATTAAATGTTTGGTTTTCTGTGTCTTCAAAACGTATCTGTGTTTAAGTTGTCGCTCGAAAGATCTTATATCATATAACAAACTGGATACCCTAAGGTATGTCAAGCTTAATCTTTGAGATGCGGGAGGTGGGATTCGAACCCACGAACCCCTAAAGGATGAGGTAACCCAGTCAAATATCAACATCTGAGCATCATGTCTCACACCAATGTGATCTCACGCCGTTGACCGGGCTTGGCAACCCCCGCACGAGATTATTATAATATAAAGTATAGGGCTGTTCTATTTATATTAAATAACCTAGAGCCGCGTCTAAAAAGAAATGCACGTTTCTTACTGTATTCGGTAGCTATGCTGAGCCCAGAATGGCTATGAATACGTCATCAAGTGTAATTGGAGAAACTGTAAATGAGAGGTTCTTCTTTACTGCAAATTCTGATAGCTCCTTGACCTGTGATTCATAAATAAACAGTCTGACAGTACCTGTTCCAGTATCGATAACGGAGCCATATGATTTGAGCATCCCCATATCAACGCCATCTTTTGCAACATCTACTCTTATATTCTGTGGTATGATTTTTCTCAGATTTTGCATTGTACCTTGGGCAATTATTTGGCCTCTGTCTACGATAGCTATGCGATCCGAAAGCATTTCGGCTTCATCCATATAATGTGTTGTCAATAATATAGTCTTGCCTTTATTTTTCCAAGCTTTGATTGAAGACCAGACTTGGCGTCTGGAAACAGGGTCTAGACCTATTGTGGGTTCATCTAGAAATAAGAGACAGGCATCCGTAGCCAGAGCCATTGCAACTAAGACTTTTTGTTTCATGCCGCCTGATAGATTCATAGCTGGTATGTCTCTAGCTTCATAGAGTTCTAGCTGCATTAAAATCTGCTCTGTTTTGTCTTTTGCTTTATCTTTAGATTCTCCTCTTATTTGCAGCCAGTTACAAACGTGATCCCATGGAGTAAGCGCTCTTAAGGGTCTACCTTCCTGCGGTACGATTGAAATCAGCTTTCTTATTTTACTTGCCTCATTTATTACATCATATCCAACAACGTATACACTTCCAGTAGTAGGCATCAATTGAGTAGCACATATTCTTACAAAAGTGGTTTTACCGGCTCCATTTCTCCCAAGAAGTGTGAATATCTGACCTGTTTCCACGTTTATCGAGATATTATTTATAGCCGGAACCCTAGAGCCCTTGTAGTTCTTGGATAATTCAATCGCTTCAATTGCAAGCATTATATAATACTTTTTTATATATTGATAAGAATATTAATAATAACATTACTAGGAATGAAGCGATATATTAGAATGTATACGTCATTAGAAGCCAGAGCAATTACGTCCTCAGTTATGTCAGCCAACTCACGGATAATTTCGCGCTAAGATGCCTAATCCCTATTATCTTGGCGTACACCGATAGTTTGTAAACTAGAGCATCACTCCTAAGCATATGAGCCTAACTTTAATAATTGTCTTTTAAGCTGACGTGATTACGTTCTTTAAATAGAGATAGCCGTTTATGATATATGCATACATATACATATATGTATAATAATTCTCAATTTTGTTCTGATTTTTTAAACTCTTTTTCTAGCTCCTGAAGTAGAAATCTCTGTGCGTCATTTAATTTGGTTGGAATTCTCACGTTTAATCTAACCATTAGGTCTGCTCTACCATAGCTACCATACCGAGGCAGGCCTTTACCCCGAATTTTCATTATAGTATTAGGTTGCGTACCGCCAGGAATTTTTAATTTTTCTTGACCCTCTAGCGTAGGTACTCTAACATCCGTCCCGAGAGACAGGTCAGTAAAGTTAAGACCAAGGTTGTAAAGTAGAACCCCATTATCTAACCTCTCGAATTGAGGATGGGGCTTGATATGGATTCTTACCAACAAGTCTCCTGGTGGACCTGAT
>JBKPEX010000108.1:0-1111 GCA_046728625.1 Thermoproteota archaeon | reverse complement strand
AATATAGATATTTGTTCTAAATTAGATATTTACTATCCGAATAAGTGTATATTAGACATGACTATTTGGTATCTGATCTATGTTATCATAGGAATAATTGTCCTGATATTGTTGCTCAAATTCCTGTTAGGATTATTTTGATGTAGCAACAAGAATTCTACTGCAGTTAACAGAAATCCATTTCCTTTTTATTTATTTATCCTTATCCTTTGGTATAGTATACTTATCTGTCTCTCTTCAATATAGATTGGTAGACAAGGAAACTGATGCAATCCTTTGGAGATTGACTGAGGACGATCTGAATCTTTTTATATAAATACGGTATATAATGTAGGCTAATGTACAAAATTGATAACAACTACGAAGAGAAGATAGAGTATGTTGTGTCAACCAGCATTGAAAAAGACATGGAATTGGCAAATACACATTTAAAAAGGCATGTTACAGAACAGGGAGAGATCATGAACCTTGATAGAAATTGTGAATACTGTCAAATTCATTTTAAAGAGGAGACGATTTTAAACAAAAAATAGTTTACATCAAATTTGTAGAATAATTATATTGTCTGGACACAGTTAGTTCACCTTTTTCTATATGTATTATTAATAAAAATCTTCTAGATATTGCTTGTACATATTTCTTTGTATACATTATTAATAGCTTGTAGACTATGCAATAGCAATGAGCAAAATTGCAGATAAAGTTAAGGAAAAACTAAAGAGTGGAAAGGATAAAGTAATGGATACTGGAGAAGGAGCAAAGAACAGAGTAGCAGGTGATGATGATTCTACAGAACGTAGAACCTCTGGTTACGGAAGTACTGCATATGAGGAAGGTGCTCCTGGTAGTGAGACTGGTAGAAAAGATGATCCTTTAACCTCGTATAGAGACAAGGAACCGATGACACCTGCAAAAATCAAAGAGCATGAGCCAACAGCAGTAAGAAGAGATCCAAGTGATCAAAGAATTTTGGAACCAGGACAGAGAAGTGGAACAAGTTCAGAAGAAGCAGCAGAAATAGCCAGGAAAAAGGGTATGGCTAAAGGTACTGCAGGCGCTGCTGAGACTGGTAGCGAATATGAGCAAGGCGCTGCTGGTACAAATAAGTAAA
>JBKPEX010000309.1:0-3850 GCA_046728625.1 Thermoproteota archaeon | reverse complement strand
GCAATAGGTGGATTAGAGGAAGAAAATAAAATAGACAGAATTCAGAGATGTCTTGATATGATACAAAGAATAACCCAAAAGGTAGTATTCAACCAGTTACATAGTGAAAATCTTTGTATCACCCAAGACGAGGTAGAATTTATACAGAGCCTTGCGATGCAAAAGGTGGCATCTTTTCCCAGCAAGAAGCGTCTGATGAAATTAATTTCGGAGAGTTCGAATAGCAAAATAACAGAATATTTCTAATTGGTCAATTTGCATTTTCTGGATTTATGGTATATTACCAGATGGTAATATACAAAGCCAAAGAGTTTAAAGGATACAACCAGAGAGTCTTGCATAGGGAATAAGTTTTGGTGTGGGGTAGCTCTATCTCTTAGATTGAGGCGGTTGCTCTCATCCCTATCTGTGACATTTGCAATAGTTCAAATGAGCCATCTCAATTTGCTCGTAATCTATCTCATTTTGAGAATAAGCATGCGTAACAGCAAGATGATTTTAGTAAATCGGGATAATTTGATTATCTAATTATGCGGTATTGTTACCACCTTCTTTCCCCATTAAATAATGTTGCACTATATGGTAACGAGTCCACACATATCGTTTGCAAATAGCATATTGTTCAGGGTTACTTGAAACTTGATACCTTCTCGTTCTATAATTACCTCTAGATCGTCCAGGGAATCTGATATGTTGGAGCATTCAATTTCTTTTATAACTACGTGTAACGACTCATGAGAAATTAATCCTTCAATAAATGGTTCTATATTCTTAAAGTCATTTACTGCCAGCTTGGCATGCGCCTTGGACTGTATTATCAGCATGGTATTATCTTGGTATGTAAAATAGCCTCCGGATTCATCTATAGCGCAGGCTAAAGCAAAGTCGTTAATTGTCAAATTAATTCCGTTAATAAATAGAAAAAGGGTATTAGTTTAAAACAATGCTTCGTATTTGAAATGGAAAAGCTTTGTCGTGCAACTCTCATATTGATCTGCAGGTGCTCTAACCGATGAAAGCATTAATAAATTTTTTATTATTGCCTTAGTACAACGGACAAACTAAGTCTTGCGACTAAACTAACTACTTACATTGATTCGCAGGTGGGCATTTTACAATACAAAGTATTCGGCAGCGGGATGGTGCACTATTATCGCAGCAGTGGATTGATCTGGTATTATCTGTCCTGATTCAGTCAACCCCATCCCAGATTTCGTTGGATCAAGTAATCTCCATACCAGCTTATGTTGTAATACATCAGGACAGCTAGGATAACCCCAGCTGTAGCGCAGGCCGCGATTATTATCTATTTGAAGCTCTTTCTTTATACGGATATTGGTCCATTCAGCCAAGGCTTCAGCTGTTTCGACTGCCAGCCCATGGAGGTAATACGCATCTGTATACTTACCCTTATTGTTCCAGTCGTTAATAATACGAGTAACTTTATTCCCGACTGTAACAGCCTGAAATGCAACAATATCATCAGATCCAAAATAATCTGTCAAGCACAAACGCTTTTCCTTAGAAGATCTAGGAAAGTCAAATATAACCTTCTCATCATGGGGAAGATCAACAACAAGTTTCTCATTTCGGTTGTGACACCTGAAATACCCATAGACGATACTTGGATCGAATAAATTTTCATTAACCACTCGGAACTTCCATTCCTCATACAATTTGTGCGCTAGATCGTTCAATTCCACTGCACTCTTTCCCCGGATGCCCCACGATAACACAAAGAGGGACTTTTGGTTAATGTATCTCCATATTTGGTTCAGATCGATTTCAGAGGCATTCAGCCTTGTTGGGATGTTAATTCGGGGGGGGACAGGAGGCACCGGCAGTGGATTCACACTTCTGGTGATAATACTGGGACTTCCTATAAGCGAAACTTGGGATTTTTGCTTTTCTTGCAAATTGCGCTCGTTCATTCTAGCTTCCCATTCATTCAACTCCTCATTCCATCCCAAAATGAATTCCTCTCTATGCTCTGACATTAATTCATTCATTACTCGTAGACCATCAAATGCAGTCTTACAGTAGAATACGCCAGCGGGATAGATTACGTCTTTTTGCTTTGCTATTCTATTGATGTAGCTACTGTTAATAGCTGCACCCCCACATAGAATAGGAATTTTCATATTATTGTCCCTAGCATGTTCTACGAAATATTGCATCTGTTTTGACGTAGACACTAGCAAAGCTGAAAGTCCCACGGCATCGGCGTGGACTTCTCTGATTTTGTCAAGTATTTTCTGTATCTCGACCTGCTTTCCCAGATCGTAAACTGTATAGCCATTATTTACTAGAATTGTTTTGACCAGGTTTTTACCTATATCATGTACATCTCCATATACTGTACACAAGACTATCTTACCTTTGCTTACGCCTTCCTGTCTTATCAGATATTTTTCTAGTTCGGCAACTGCTGCTTTCATACATTCTGCGGATTTGAGAACGAAGGGCAAAATCAACTCCCCAGCACCAAACTTATCTCCGACCTCTTTCATCGCAGGAAGTAACACCTCATTTAGTGTTTGGACGGCTGCAATGTGAGCGCTTTCCTTGTTTGCATTTTTGATAATAGATGCTGGATTATAAGGGATGCCCGAGTTTTCCCCACCACTGTCAATGTTGGTTTCAGGATCTTCATCTATCGCAGGTTTATAACCCTCATGTCCCGGAACTACCTGTTTCTCGCTACTATTTTTAGCAATTCTCATGGCGATCGCTGAAACGACATCTGCCTCTATTCCATCATTTAATCTGTTCACGATCCTGAAGTGGCATTTCTTATCTGCGTCCCACGTTGGATCTAAATCAGATTTTTGTATGGAAGCATTCGCAGCAGAAATCTGCGATCTGTCAAAATAAGAAATTAGCTCAGAAAGCGCATTTGGATGTTTATTAAAAATTAAATCCTCCACGAGATCTCGCTGAACCGGTTCTACATTAGTATATGGAATTATATCCCTCGCATTAATGATAACTGTATCAAGACCGGCTTTAATTGCATGGTATAAAAAAACTGAATTTACTACTTTTCTTGCCTGTACAGGCAGACCAAAGCTTACGTTGCTTAAGCCCAAAGTTGTAAAACATTCAGGAAGCTTTTCCTTTACAAGGCGAATACCATCCAGAGTTGCTTTTGCAGAGTTCAGGAACTCAAGCTCTCCTGTGGCCAGAGTAAACGTAAGCACGTCAAAGATAAATTGCCAATTTTGTAGACCGTAACGTTTACCTGTTTCCAAGAGCAAGAGAGCAGTTTCTAACTTTTCTGAAGAGGTCTTAGCCATACCTTTTGGTCCTATACACATTGCAATTGCTGGTACACCATATTTTGCCATAAGAGGAGCAAGTGTATGGAATTTGCTTCCATCGCCTTCAAGGTTGATTGAGTTTATGATCGGTCGTCCAGGAATTTGCTTTAGAGCGGACTCGATAACCCTAGGGTCAGTAGAATCAATAACAAGGGGAGCATCAATTTCTAGGCTTAGTCGCTTAACTAGTGTTTTCATAAATTCCAACTCATCGGAGCGCTCTGTCGTAGCGACGCATACATCCAAACAATGAGCGCCTTCTTCGGTTTGTTTTCTAGCAATGCTCAACAGGCCATCAAAATCGTTATTGAGCACTAATTCCTTTGCTTTTCTAGAACCCTGAGTATTAAGACGCTCACCTATAATGAGCGGAGGAGGCTGCTGTCTCAAATCAATAGCCTTTAGTGCGGAACTAATCCTAGGATTTTTTGTTCTGTTTGAAACCATTTTGAATAGTATGTGAATGTTTACAAGAGTTTATGTAATAATGCCTAATTTTTTTGTTGCTGGTCCAATATCCGGCGTAGTTT
>JBKPEX010000169.1:0-1148 GCA_046728625.1 Thermoproteota archaeon | reverse complement strand
AGATCAATTGAACAGACGGTAAAAGAATATCTTTTATTGCTTGATCTCTTACATAGTAACTTCATTAAGGGATGCATATCAGTGAAACCGACCCAAGTTGGTTTAAGAATTGATTATGATACATGTTTGTATAATTTTAGACAGATCGCTGAAAAGGCAAAAAGCTTGAATAGGTTTATGTGGATAGATATTGAGTCAATCCAGTTTGTCGAAGATACAATAGCAATATACCTAGAACTTCTTAAAGATTATAAACAGACTGGAGTTGCCTTACAGTCCTATCTTAAGAGATCTTCCAGTGATTTATTGCATTTATTGGAACAAGGTGCAAATGTTAGATTGGTCAAAGGGGCATACAGAGAAGGTGAAAATGTTGCATTTCAATCAATGCAAAAAATCAACTCGAATTTCTCAAAGCTGATGAAGATGTTATTTGATCACAACAACAAAAGGGGCAATATTTTTGCAATTGCAACCCATGATTCGAGACTTATAGATGAGGCACTAGGACTATCAACTAAATATGATACTGATAAAAATCAACTCGAATTTCAGATGCTTATGGGCATTCACGATGACTTGAAGAAAATCCTTATAGACAGAGGATTCAAAGTCTGCGAATATATTCCATATGGAAGTCGATGGCTACCATATTCTATCCGTAGAATTAGAGAAAGAAAGAGAAATATTCTACTTCTAGCCAGATCCCTTATCTCCTCGTAAACGAAGAAAATCTGCTATTAATAGTATTAATCAAGACAATAAATGCAACTAAAAAATAAAATATTTATTTATTTTATTGATAGCCAGGATAGATACGACATATCACTCACACATTCACTCACTCACTAGTCCAGCGAACAAACAAAAAAAAAAACAAACGAATACTAACCCAAGTGACGTCTGAATCGAATAAAATTCGATTCATTCATTCTTCCTTGCCTACTATTTACTATAATATCAAGCATAAAGAAGCTTTTAGATGTAATTGTGGGTTGTTATATCCCTTACTTTTATTCAACAATAGTCTGGCTTTGCTCCCGCATGAATTGTGTCAAATAATAAGGTCCTCCAGCGCCTTTTCCTGTAGTACCGGACGTTTTCCAACCTCCAAATGACTGGGAACCTACCATAGCTCCTGTGGTGGC
>JBKPEX010000163.1:0-3300 GCA_046728625.1 Thermoproteota archaeon | reverse complement strand
TTATATTACAGCCAAGTGATTTAGCATAATTTCTGAGTTCTAGCATTAATTTTCTAGCTGAAATTGTTAGTCCTTCTAAATGTGTTTCGAATTGGAGTTTATTATGATGACTGCTATTTTTTTCAGAATAAATTTCAAAATTGGTCATAATTATTTATAGTGATGATCTATGTAATCTATACTTATATCTTTGTTATAAATTGGCTGACAGTAATGAATAAGATCCTATGAAATGCCTTACTAGAAACCATATTTTCTGCGTGAGGAGCTGTTTGTACTAGATGCCGCCGCCTTGTTCTGTCTTCTAAAACATTGCTTGGAAAATACATGATAATAGTATGCTTATGGCTAGTCTGCATTCTAGACGTGATTCCTATGTGAGGTTCTATAATAGCAAAATGAAAGGATATCCACATAGATTATTTTTCGAAGAGTAAGAATAATACTAATAATTGCAGAAATGTCCAAACAAGACATTAGGAATTTAGATTATACAGGAGACACATTTACATGAAAGCTAACCATAGCCAGAAAGAAAAAGTGTAATGTAGTTTCAATGTGGTAAGTATTGATGAGTACAATAGTGAGTATTATATGACTATGTAGTATTGAGTAACGTAATTGATAGTCCCAACTATACATTAAGCTTCGGTTATTTTTTTACTCTTTTTAATTTTTGACACCGCATATTGAAGAAGATATTTTTGATCATTCAACCCTTGTGATTTCCAATAGTATTTGTTAACGATATATGATAATATCCACCAAATGATACTGTTTACTATAATTGTAAATAAAAATCCGTAATAATATGTCATAATTGTTCCGGTTATAGTGCCACCTACCAGAAAAGGTATCTGACGTTTCAATACTGACTTTAGAGTTTTGTCCATCGGTATTTCTCTTACATATATACAATGAATTACTTCGCTTATTAGCATTATATGGATACGTTTATTCTATAGTGGTCATTCTATGTTGGAACCAGAAAAATAAAAATACCATGGTTATATGCTTTGTTGACATATAATATATTGTAATGAGTAATACAAATAGCAGTATTGATTGGGATGACGTAATAAAGAAAGAAGCCAGAGGCAGCGGAGATGAAGACCTTGGAGAAGTACAGGAAGTGGGCGGGAACTATGTCTTAGTACAACGAGGAATAGTAAATAAGGAAAAATTCTACATTCCAAGAGATTTAGCAGAGAGCTATGATGGCGATGTACTTCGCTTTAGAATATCTGAAGAAGATGCAAAATCAAGGTTTTTGAGAGATTCTCCTCCTACATCATCTGAATCAACCTATGAAAGAAGATCTCCCTCAAGAAGAGAAGGAACAGAACAAGAGACTACAGTCCCGCTAACAGAGGAAAGACTCAACGTCTCAAAAAGAACGTCTGAACAACAAGCCACAATAAAAAAAGAACCAGTAACCGAGACTAAAACAGTCGAAGTGCCAGTAACACACGAAGAATTAACTGTGGAGAGAAGACCAGCTAGCAGTACAACAACCACATCATCAGACATTGGACCAGTGGAATCTGAAACAGAAACTAAAATTCCACTAAGACAAGAAGAAGTACAAGTAACAAAGCAGCCCTATGTAAAGGAAGAAGTAACCGTAAAGAAAAAGCCAGTAACAGAAACACGCACAGTAAGCGATGAAGTAAGGAGTGAGAAAGTTAAGGTTGGAAATACTGATGAAGTAACAGAGCGAGACGAATAAAAAGAATTAACTATCTCTAATACAAGATTCGAATAAGTTAAAGGAATCAACAATCTTCATCCATCTTTTTATTGGAGATGGAAATGGAAAAAGTAAGTTCGTCTTGTAGTTATGAAGTCGAGAATATTTAAAGCATTTTTAAATTTTTTTATTTTTTTATAGAGAAATGAATTTCTTATTAATGTTGACTGATATATAGAATACATGAGTACAAATGATGATATAGATGAAGAATCTAAAGACACTAAAGGCATACAACAAGAACAAGGGTCTACATCTAAAGCAAAGATATCTCAAGATGATGAAAAGAAGGTGGTAGTCGTAACACCAGCTCACGAAACTGAACACAAAAATTCGGAGGCGCCATACTCAGACTCTGATGATGATAACGAAGAAAAATACCATCAATCGGTTTCTACAAAAGCCAAAGAGGCAGGACAATCATTAAAAGAGATAGTTAAATCTTTAGGAAAAAAAGCAAAGTTGGCAACAGGACAAGCGGCACAGCAAATTAAAGATAAAGCAGACGTAAGTTCAGATATTGATAATAAAAAGGATTCACGCTACATTCAAGCTTTGGGCGAAAATGTGGAAAAGGTAGTCGCCGTGTTTGAAGACACAATGACAGAAATTAGTAATGAAAGAGATTATGATGAACAGGAAAACCTCTTAATAGGTTATAAAAAACTATTAGAGGAACAGATCAATGTAATTAATTCAAGATTAAAGAGGGTCAAGAGACTTAGAAATATTGCATAACTGTTTACATAGCAATTGAGGAAGCACACATTCTATATGATTGACGATAAAATGATTATAGGGATACTAGATCTCCTAAATGAGTATCCACACACAAGAAATAACTAAAATATATGATTAATTGTGGAATATTTAGTAAGTATTTGAAATTGCTAATTGCTTGGAGAAATCTCCTTCTATCTATCACATAGAAAAACGAGAGAATCTTACCACTGCAGGCTTTTCAACGTGTGAGTAATATTTTTTATTCTGTCTTTATATTGACTTTGGCTAGATGAATTATAAAAATCCTGAGCTAAACATACTGTCACAAATACGTCCACCTACATATAGACAACATCCTTAAAGAGTTATCAGGTTTATATTGTATAAATTCTAATATATTTTAATTCTACAATGGAACGCAGCACCTATGGTCATGTTATTGACTGGAATGATGTAATAAAGAAAGAGGCACGAGGTATTAATGATGCAGACCTAGGAGAGGTACAAGAGGTAGATGAAGATCATATTATCACAGAGAAAGGGACCATAAATAAAGAAAAATTTTATCTTCCAAAGTCTATTCCACATGGATTTAATGGTCATGTATTACTTTTTAATATAACAGAGAAAGAAGCAAAGGAAAAGTATTTGAGAAACAAATCACTCCAGTCACCTTCAATAGATGAGTCAGACATTTCAACAGCACACGGTTATGAAAACCGTATTCAGGTTATAGAAGAGAGGCTATCTATATCTAAAAAAGAGACAGTGCGAGAAGCTCGAATACTAAAAAAACCGTTAAAGGATACAAAGACCATAGATATGGA
>JBKPEX010000021.1:0-1783 GCA_046728625.1 Thermoproteota archaeon | reverse complement strand
GGTACACTCTGTGCATTATCACTACATAGTGCTAATTGCAATGCTCCTACTACTACTGCTACAGAAATACTTCCTGTTGCTATGGCAAGGAACCTTACTGTAATTGACAAAAGCAAATTTCCATTTTTTGGCGCCATCAATTAGGTCCAATATACATGCTTAAAAATTATAAACCATTCTAATCCGCTAGCAGGACATTTCATTTAGATGCAATATGTCTCAAATAGAACTAGAGTAGAGTACCAGGCAGTTGCTTTGAGCAATCATCAATAGTTCAGCCAGTAGAGTCATCTGCGGCTTGTAATAAAGCTGCTTTTCCTATTGGTACTACTACTCCAACATCCTTTGCATATGTATTATAATACGAAAGCATTTTCGAAAGTATATCGGGGTGCTGCGCACTTATGTCCTTGTTTTCTCCTATGTCAATTGCATAATTGTACAGGTGCCACTTACCATCACTAAAAGGTGGAATGTTCTTTTCTGCCTTCCAGTCACCCATATAGACAGCAGCATTATCAGCAAATTCTTTGGCTATAGGTTCGTTATCTGCATGTATCTTTGCAACTCTACCTTCCAGAAGTGGCCTTATGGATTTTCCCATTATTGGATGTACTGCCATACCATGATACGTTGGACCAGGAGGCTGTACCCCTGTATAATCTAGTATTGTAGGAGTGATGTCTGTAACGTCTACAAACGCCTTTATAATTTTTGTTTGCGACTGGTTGGATGTAGTAGAAGAGGACGATGCTGAGAGAGGAGGAGTAGAAGCGGCAGTAGTAGTGGCAGCCACTTGAGGTAGTTTTATCACAAATGGAGCTCGCACTCCCCCTTCACCCACAGTTGACTTGAAATAGGACAAGGGTGATACTGACATAGCCGTACCCCATGCTCCATAGTTAAAGAAGGAATTTGCACTTCCCAAATTTGCAAGTGTATTGTCATACTTATTAAGAAACGCCTTTACCTCTTGCGGCTTAGCTCCTGATGCTGCGAACTTGTCCATTTCAACTGGCTCAGCGCTTCCGTTATCTGAAGCAAACATAATCAGAGTGTTTGTATATTTTCCTGTAGACTTGAGATACTGAATAAGCTTACCGATATTATAATCCATATCTTCTATCATAGCTGCATGTACTGCAAGTACTTTGGCTCTGTACTTTTGTTGTTCAGCAGTAAGACTATTCCACGGCTGAAGAGGAGGTGTTTGTTTTGGAAGCGTGCTATTTGCTGGCCATAGACCAAGTTCTTTCTGTTTTGCAAATCTCTCTTCTCTTATCTTGTCATATCCTACCTGATACATTCCTTGGTACTTGTTAATATAAGCCTGCGGTGCTTGGAATGGGCTGTGTGCTTCTTGGAAGGAAAGATACATGAATAGAGGTTTACTATTGTTACCTTGGACCTTTTTGATTTGGTCAATCAACATGTTTGTATAAAGATCAGCGGAATATGTTGTGTTATCAGGTCTTGAAACTATTGCATTATTATGCACAAAAGTCACAGCGTCTGCTGGTCTCTCAGGCTCCGAATTGAAGTGGTTAGCACCACCTTGCAATAATGAAAAGGAGTCCTGAAATCCTCTGTCGTATGGTGTTGTACCATTATGATACCCATGACCAGAAAGGTGCCACTTACCTGCCATTATAGTGTTATAGCCTGCATCTCTTAACAGTTCTGCGACTGTCACCACCCTGTGGTTTATGTAACCTTCATACCCAGGTTTGCCCATCTGATTTGAAACTAAAGTTTCGGCCATAGCACCCAAACCGCCTATATG
>JBKPEX010000387.1:0-1418 GCA_046728625.1 Thermoproteota archaeon | reverse complement strand
ATCTTAGAGTTTCAGCAAGTTGGTTAATGTTATACGGACGGTCTTTTAAGAGTTCAATAATCTTCATTCTATTTCTGCCTCCCCTAGTACCCGCAAAAATATACCATAAAATACGCTTGGCATTAGGATCAGCCATAAGATATTTTTAATAATGTCAGTTTCTCATTTAAACGTGAATAATGTATGATAGATAGTACCATCACGGATATGTTTGAATCTTTATTATATTAGTGACAAAACTGAAAAGAGGAAGACACAGCCTTCAAATTATTGTATAAATAGGAATGCAGAAAAAGAAAAAATCCTATATCTTTTTTCAGACGTATCTAATTCCGCACTATATTGTTAATTCCTCTTCCTTTCCTCTTCTATATCATCTGTTCCTTTTTCATTTATAGTAAATCTGGCATCAGAGTATGGATGATATGGTGAATCTATCATCCTTGCAATTCTATTTTCCCCAGACTTTTTAAGGTAAATTCTATAAGTAGAAGCGTGTCCTAGTACATTTCCGCCAGCTGCTTTTGTAGGGTCCCCAAAGAAAGTATCAGGAGAAGATTGTACCTGATTTGTTAAAACTACGGCTACGTTGTATATCTCTGCAAGTCTAAGTATTTTATGCAACATACCATTGAGTCTTTGCTGTCTATCAGCTAGAGTACCTCGTCCAGCAAATTCTGCTCTATGTAACGAGATTATGCTATCAATTATAACAAGTTTAGCTTTAAAATCATTAATGTATTTACCTAAATCTTTTATTATTAATTCCAAATGTGAGCTATTGTAGACTTTGCAAACAGCTACACTCTTTAATACATGTGATGCATCAAGGGATCTTGCTCTGGCTATCTGTTCTATTCTCTCTGGTCTAAATGTTCCCTCTGTATCTATGTATATTGTACCACTATCCAGTCCATGATTAATGCGTTTATTGTCAGTATTATTATTATCATCATCATGAATGCTCTTTACATTGTGCAATTCTGACTCAGACTCTGTTGCTGCTGATGGATCAATAGGTTGTCTGGCTGTAACACATAGTGTATGACATATCTGGGATTTACCAGATCCAAATTCGCCATAGAACTCTGTTATTGCCTGCGTTTCTATACCTCCAAGCAAAAGTTCATCTAAAGCAACAGAGCCCGTGGAACATCTGAGCATCGACTTTCTCTTTTCAAGAGCAGCATCTGCAGTAACAAATTCCTTCTCTATTATGTTAGAATCTCTCAATAACTTTTGAGCTGCCATTATAAATGAAGCAGCAGTTTCCTTAGATGTATTAATATCAACAGCTAGCTCTTCAGCACTTGTCACAGCTAAATCCATTACTGACACAATACCTGCTTCTTTAAGCTTCTTTGCTGTAGTTGGACCGACGCCTTCTATATCCTGAATTTCCAAGTCTTCAGGCACTG
>JBKPEX010000079.1:0-4225 GCA_046728625.1 Thermoproteota archaeon | reverse complement strand
AAGCCTGGACTTTAGTCTTCTCTTTTTCTGAATTCTCTTAATAATGAATACGAGTACTATTATAATAGCAGCAATGGCAATGATAGTTATTATAATGAGACCTTTTAATCCTACGTGTGTTCCAGATATGAAACCGAGATCCTGAGTCTCAGTACCAGATGGTTTCTGTTTAAGCTCTAGATTAACTTTCTTATTTACAATTAGTTCATGCGGAACTCTCAAATCATCATTATATGTGATCTTCATAGAAACTAGATAAGCTCCTTCACGCTCTTTTTGTACGGTGTTATTATCTATTTGTAATGGTATGCTAAAAGGCAATGGAGAGTCTTTTGAGAGATCGCCAAGATATTGAAGAGAAGAAGTATAGGAAGAATCAAGTACAGGAAGATTAGATATGCTGCTTCTATTATAAGATGGCGGTTTTACCATTTCGATAGTGGTAAACAAGCCAACTGTATTTCCTTCATTTAATAGATTCCCCATAAGGTTAGGCTTATTGCCAATATAGTTGATAGCAATATCGTATACACGTATTTTTATTATACCTGTAATATATGCTCCAAGATTAAGATTATCTGTTTCTGATTGATTCCTCGATACATATCGAGCTGTAACTGTAAACATGGCGGGCTTGCCAATCATATCTTCCGATGAAAAAACCTTAGTAGAGAGATTAATCCTAGATTGGGGCTTCATAACTTGATTAGTCCATCTAGAATCCCCAAGAATTTTTACCGAGCCTGATCCTGAGACCAGCGAAATAACTAAATCAGTTATTGGCTTTTTGTCGTTATTGACAAGTGTGAAATTGAGATCCTGTATCCTTCCCGCTGTTAGAATAGAAGTATTATTGTGTGTAGACGATTTAGAACTGATGCTCAAAACAGAGCGTGGTGGATCAGGTGATATTGCTAAACCTACCAATATATTCATCTTTCTTTTGCTGCCATAGGCATCGCCATAAGATATTTCAAGAACAAGATTGTGGGCAGTTTCACCAGCAGAGCTTGTAGAATACAGGACGGGCTTTATTAGCACACTTTTTCCGTGTGGTATAATACCGACATTAAATGTGCTATTTCCAACAGTTACTAAAGGAAGGGATTGAGTTTTGTCTTCCTTTGTTGTGCTACTATTGGAGGCGGTGCTACCACCATTGGTACCAGTGATGCCATTTATATTCACAATTGCGCCAGTTGCATTAGCACTGCCTTTATTTTGTAATGATATGTCCACTTCATTTAAAGCATCGGGAACCAATTTTTTGCTGGTAGAAAATGCATCCAAAACGACTTTTCCAGGAAGTCTAAACGGTGCTTTCATTGTTGTAATCACTTCTCCTACTTGAAGTATCTTGGAATACTTGACACTAAGTAATCCAGAATAGGCTCCGACTTTTGCTCCACTTGAAACATATATGTCAAAGTAAAGAATGAACGTTTGTCCTGCTTTAGCAGTAGAATATAAGCTGGCTACTGATTGCGAAGTTCCATTGTCTTTTCCTGGAATGGGTTTGAAGCCAGAAGGAAGAGATAGATAACCTGTAATACCTGTTATATCTGACCTCCCGGTATTAACTAATACTAGAGCTAGAGTAGAAGCGCCTTCTCCTGGACCAACTTCTTTTCTTGTCAAAGTATTATTTCCTAGGACTGCGGTAGATGTGCTTAAATTATCTGTCCAGTATGAATCTAGAAATTTGGGATTTTTATCCGTCTGAGGGCCGTTAGCTGGGAATGTTGGTTCTCCTACCTTAATTGACTGAGCATAAACAGTGCTACTTGTAAAACTAACAAAATTTTGTGTAATGAGTGAAAAAGTAAGTATTAAAATCAATGCGAATGCAAGCATTGCAGTATTCATTATTCTTAGTGATCGTGCTATTGTTATTTGCATTCTAATATTATCTATGATATTATTCGACGAGCTCTGATTATTCCTCGAATACAAATATTTTGTCACTATTCGCATTTAATTAACTATCTCTTTCTCTATTGAACCATCTCTTATGTAAATTGACCTGTCTGTTTTTTTCGCAAGTTCGGAGTTATGAGTTACTATTATTATTGATCTACCAAATTTATAAGACAACATTCTGAGCAAGTCGAAAACTTCATTTCCTGTTTTGGTGTCTAAATTTCCAGTAGGCTCATCAGCAAGTAGTATTGCAGGGTTATTCATAAGTGCCCTAGCTATCGCTACTCTTTGTTGTTGACCACCGCTTAATTGTGATGGTTTGAATTTAGCTTTATCTTTAATTCCTAGAATATCTAATATCTTTAGTGAACGATAACTTCTATCAATACTGTTACTGAATCCAGAAATTGTATCCGGAATCTCTACATTTTTTTGAACAGTAGTACGATTTATTAGGTTAAAAGACTGAAAAACGAAACCTATCAAACTGTTTCTCATGTAGGCTATTTCATGATCCTTTAATGAAAAAATATCTACTCCGCCGATGAAAACTTTACCAACAGTTGGTTTATCTAAGGCTCCAATAATATTCAACAATGTTGACTTTCCACTGCCTGAAGGACCTATGATTGACACAAATTCTCCTTTTTTTATCGTAAAGCCAACATCTCTAAGAGCTACGATTGCTCCAGCATCGGAATGAAATATTTTCGAAATATTTGCAACTTTTAAGGATATATTGTCGTTATAGTCTTTGTCTTTGAATTTATTGCTGTTGTCGTCAGTTTTGTAATCCATTACAGTTGTCGTTCCCTTTATTTTGAAATACCTTTGCTACTACTATTATTACTTGGATAGTTAGCATAGTCAAATTCCATTCATCGCATTCACCAACATTTTTCTTATCTGGATAGTATTTCCTCGCAATTGCCTGCATTATCATCACCCTGTGTGAGGTTAAAATCAATAATCACATCTACGCCCTCTCCACAATCAAAATAATCAGCTCCAGGACCTCCTTGTAATGCATCATCACCGATCCCTCCGTATAATTTATCATTTCCTATTCCTCCTACAAGAAAGTCATCATCTGCTCCTCCTACAAGAATGTCGTTTCCATCTATACCATAGATTTGATCACTTCCAGTACCGCCTTGAAGTATATCATCACCTTTATCACCGAATAATCGATCTGCATCCTCATCTCCTTGAATTACATCATTTCCATCTTCTCCATGAATGGTGTCTGATCCTAGAAAACCAATAATTATATCATTACCATTAGTACCGCTGAGACGGTCATCTCCAAACGAACCCACCCTTATTGTTGCATTAGCTAGTTCAGGATCAACATTTGGGATTGGCTGATTGGATGACAAACTTCCGGTTGTATCAACCGGTTTAATTGCCCTTTGGGGTTCTTCATTGGATAATGATCTTGTAGCAATTGGCTGCTCGGTAGTTTTTGGATGGCTACTAGGCTGCAAGGATGAAGATGTTGCTGCTGTAGTTTGTTTTTGTTTACCAAAATTCGCATCTGAATTAGGTGTATTGCCAGCTCTGCTAAGTGAACCTTTATCGTTTGTTACCGAATGTTGTTGTTCTTGGGATGACCTCGATGGGTTTTGCTGTTGTCCGTTCTGCTGTCGCTCTATTTCCCGTTGTGCTACTGTATTCGAGAAGTGTAACCTATGGGAAAAAACTAACAATAATAAAATTAATAGTGATAACAACAATCGATCTAATTGTGACCTATTCAATATACACGTCTACATATCTATGAGATTTCAGAAATATATTTGTATGATATATTGTAGGGAAAAATGTGTTGAATAAAGCAGAATTAAAATTCTTGGAAGATTTGAAGAAAGGCAATATAGAGAATTATGATATTAATTATGTTAGAAAACTGAAACATACAATTCTAAAAAAGCATAAGCGTTTAACTTATGAAATATTGTTACTCAACGATGTTTTAGATAAATTGCACTCTTTTTAGCTTATGAGAAACCTGGTATCATATCTGTCATGTTTAATCTGAATCAGCCATTTTTTGCATTTTTATGCCACATGGTAACCTAATTATTGTGGTATATGAAAGGTATGGTCGGTCTTATACTGGCACGTATCTCATATATAGATCTGTTAGAGACATTGATCATATTTTAAATAGAATTGATACTTATATGATAGTTTTAAGTTATCTACGGAATACTGGGAAGATAATTTATTGAAATATTTGCCTGTAGTTCAGGAAGAAGAGGCCTAATTAGAATTTCTGATATTTCCATATACTAAATATAGA